>JAZOSH010000048.1:0-5917 GCA_045656985.1 Eubacteriales bacterium
CCGAATCATGAAGCAGATATACGAATATGTTCCCGTATACATAGCATGTGGAGGAACAGAAATAGAGGCTCTTGATGATATTTTCTCAAAGAAGGTGCTTCGTAAGCTTGAGGCACAGTCACCCTCTTATGTAAGAAGCGAAGCACAGGCTCTTTGTGATCTTCTTGACAGCATTTTTGGAAAAAACAACATGGTGCTTTGCAAATCATTTATAAAGCGCTTTGATCTTACTATGTAACGGCGAAAGGAAGGGATTTTATGAAACCATCTGAAAAATTGGTAAAAGCATCGGTATATGTTGCGGGAATCCTTGCTGTTGCATCGGCATTACTTATAATATTTTTTATCGTATTGGCAGAGATTGGATGTATTAATCCAAGAAAAATAAAGCTTGTTGCTGTAACAGAATCCGCTATCAAGCAATATGACGGTGAGCCTCTTGTCGGAGGAGTTGAGTTGACCTATGGGGAACTTGTTGAAGGTCATAGATTAGAGATTATTAATCAAAGTAAGCTCGTCAAGGTAGGTAATACGGAAAATATTGTTGAATTCCTTGTGGTTGACAGTACAGGTGCCGATGTTACCGATCTTTATGACATAGAGTTGATTACAGGAGATCTTACCGTTAAAAAAAGGGAGATATCTATTAAATCCGTCAGTGAGTCAAAACGGTATGATGGTACGCCCCTTCAGTACGATAAATATTCTGTATATGGAGGCTCTTTGGCTAAAGGTGATAAAATATCTGTTTTAAGTTCAACCACTCTTGACGAGGTAGGAACGGTTGAAAATGTTTTAGAGTATTCAATTATTTCAAAAAACGGAGAAGATGTTACCGATCAATATAATATTAAAGAAAAATGGGGAGATTTGACTATAAACAAAATTCCGATAACTATTAAAACCGATAGTGCATCTAAATACTATGATGGAATACCATTGGAGTGTAAACAGTATTCAATAACTTCAGGTTCACTAATAAGCGGTCATTCGTTGCATTTGGACGAGTGGACGACTCTTGATGCTGTCGGAACCGCAAACAATATAATGAGCTTTAATGTATATGATAAAAACGATGTAGATGTTACAAAATGGTATAATATAACTATTCTTAAGGGTAAGCTTACCTTGGAGGGCCGCGTCATCACTATTAAAACAGGTGACGCCAACAAGGAATATGACGGAACTCCCTTGTCAAATCCCAATTGGATATTGAAAATCGGAACGCTGTATCCCGGAGATAAGCTTGTTGCTGTTGAATATACGAACTTTGACGGAGTCGGAGCTGTCGACAATGTAATAAGAATGGCTGTCATAGATCAAAACGGAAGTGATGTCAGCAAAAAATATGAGTTTGATTATGCCTACGGAACTTTGTCTGTAACTCCCAGGAAAATAACAGTAATGACAGGAAGCGCCTCAAAGATCTATGACGGCACACCAATCTCATGTAATACCTATAATATAACTTCAGGGTCGTTGTGTAAGGGACATACTCTTTCTATCGTTGGAAGAACCAGAGCACAGGTGGGCGTATCGAGTAACGATATTATTTCGTATTCTATAAAGGTAAAGCTTCCCGATGGAACGCAGAAGGATGTCAGTGAATGTTATCAGATAACCTGTTTGCCGGGTAATCTGATTGTAAGATAAAGGAGGATAGCCTCGTGATTTACGAGCGTTATGAAATGTATGAGCGGAAGATGCTCAAAGTTTCAAGGATATTAGGCTGGATAAAAAAATATTATAAAGTAGCAATACTTCCTCCTGTTATAGCCATAGCTTTGTCTATTGTTTTTCTTTGTTCTATAGGCACAGTTATGGGCGATATAGCCTGTCCTGATTGCAGCTATGGTATGACTCCCGAGTTTGAAGCTAAGGCATTTTTGGCGAATGCTTATTATGAGTATTCACCCGCCGATGGCAATGAAACATGGAGCACAGAGCTTCCCCAAAGAGCGGGAGAATATAAGATAAGAGTGGTATCAAAAAACGGTTTCGGTAAAATCAGATACAGCGAGAGTGCTTTTTTCAATGTTTTACCCGTTGAAATAACCTTTGATTACAACAAAATAAACTGTGTGTATGGAAATGAAAGTGATTACATAGGTGAAGGTATAGTGCCTCAAGGACTCATTGAAGGCGATAGGCTTGAGGATGTGAAATGTTCATTTGAAACGCAGTCGTCAAACTCGGTCAAGGTTTCGGCAAGCTCATTTAGAATACTTAATGAAAACGGCGAGGATGTAACTTCCTCTTATGTATATCTGCATTCAAGCGGTGAATGGGTGCTTGAAAAACGCAAGATAGAGTTGTCATCGGGTATGACCTCGAGCAATTACAACGGGACAAATATATCAAATACCGGAGAATTTGTAAGTAGTGGCTCGCTTGTGAAAGGGGACAGCATAAAAGTAGTTGAATCAGCATATTTAACCAATGCAGGTAGCACAAAAAATACCTTTACAGCGAGAATAGTTAATGAAAACGGTGAGGATGTCACAAATTATTATTCAATTTCATATAACTACGGAACACTTACTGTAAACAAGAGAAATATTCAGTTAGCTACATCAAGCGCAGAAAAGGTATACGATGGAAGACCGTTGATGAGTGAGAGCTATGAGTTGATTGGCGGAAGTCTTTGTGACGGACACACCATTGATGTGAGCTATGCAGATAACTGTATCGATGTTGGTACTTATGATAATGTTGCAACTGTAAAGATTACAGATAAAAACGGAAACGATGTTTCATCAAACTATAATGTAAGTATTCAGCCGGGAAGTCTTATCGTCACCCCTATAACACTAACGGTTGAAAGTGGATCTGCCAAGAGACAGTATAACGGACAGCAGCTGACAAAGGAGACATTTGCGCTCACTTCCGGAAAACTGCTTGATGGACATATGCTATCTGCCGTGTACACTCAAGATGATGCGATATATGTGGGTGATTATAAAAATGAGTTCGTTTGTAAGATCAAGTCTGAAGACGGCAAGGATGTCAGCTCCAATTATAATATCGAGTATTCGTACGGAGTACTGACTGTTGAGCCCATTATTTTAAAAATCAGGACGGGTAGTGCTGAAAAGATATATGACGGTGAGCCTTTGACAAACAAGGAATGGAAGTTTGTGTCGGGAAAACTGTTTACCGGTCATAACTTCTTTAATACCTATGCTAATGGCGCTCGCGTAGATGCAGGCAGAGTCAAAAATGGCATGAGCATTTTTATCGTTGATGAGAGCGGTATGGATGTCACAAATGCTGTGTATAAGATCGAGGTGGATTGCGGTACACTTACCGTTAAACCCCGAAAAGTCGTTATTACATCAGAGAGTGCATCAAAAAAATATGATGGAAAGCCATTGACTAATGATAAGTACTGGTGGAGCTATTCGGAGGTAACAAAGGAGGGGCTTCTTAATAATCATTATCCTCGATCATCATTTTCGGGTTCTCAAACGGAAGTTGGAAGCAGTCCTAATACCTTTACTGCTACTGCTGTAGAAAGTAGTTCAGGCAAAGATGTAAGTTCAAATTATGAATTTGTATATCAATACGGAACTTTAACGGTATATCCCGACGATAATATGCATGAGCATGAAGAGTCGGAGGATTATAATATAATGGGTCCCATGCCGGAAGCAGAGGAAGGAGAGGGCCCTTTTGCAAAGTTCAGACTTTACAGTATTGACGAGCCTACACGAGTCTACCTGCGCGAGAAATCGTATGGAGATTATACAGGAAGCGGTTGGAAAAAGGCAGTATCTTGCGACATAAATATTGTACATAACCCACAATTTTTAGCGGGATCACAGTTGCATAGCTATCCAAATGTTTCCAGTCACCTATTCACGATCAATATGGCAGATTTTTGCCCAACGCTTGCACCATACTATATGCACTATAATCAGGAGTTGAGTGTAGGCTTTACCGGAAATGATGTGAAAATGGAATTCAGCGGAGACTCTTATTCAACTTATATTGCACCCGATATTGAGATCCCATTCAATATACAACCGGGCTACAATTATAATTCGTGGGTAAAGCAATATGAGCCTAAATACAGAAAGTTTGTATATGAAAATTACCTAAGTATTCCTGATAGTACGAAGTCGGCTATGCTCGATATAGCTGCTGCAAATGGAATAAAAGCAAATAGCAAAAATGTTATTTTAGATGTTAAGGAATATATATCTCATGCGGCAGTATATAAGCTTGATATAGAAGAATTTCCAAACGGTGTAGATAAAGCAGTATATTTCCTTACAGTAACCAAAGAGGGATACTGTCAGCACTTTGCCAGTGCAGCAACTCTTATGTACAGAGCACTCGGAATTCCCGCAAGATATACGGTAGGCTTTGCTTCAACTGCATATCCGGGAAATCAGGAAACCAGCGTTGTAGGTGACGATGCTCATGCTTGGGTAGAGGTATATATTGACGGAACAGGTTGGATACCTGTTGAGGTTACCGCTGCTGTGGAGGGGACTCCTGACCCAGAGAATGCAGACCAAAGGCTAACTCCTGACGGAAGAATTATGATAACTGTTTCTACATACAGTGCTGATAAGTATTATGACGGTGAAGCAATAGAAAGCTTGAGCGGTAATAAATATTGGGTATCAGTGGGTTCATTACTTGCCGGTCATCGAATCGTTGCACAGTTAAACAATGATAGTACATATTTTTCCTATGTAGGAAGCATGACGAACATTTTGGAATCGTGCATGATTTATGATGCGAACGGAAAAGATGTCACCGATATGTATTATATTAATTACAATTATGGTGTATCCGAGATATATAAGAGACCTATAACGATCATGTCTGCTTCTGCATCAAAGGTTTATGATGGTACGCCCTTGACTGATAATCGTTATTGGATAGTTGGAGGTAGTCTTGTATCAGGACATCAGTTAGAGGTTGATTTTACGGGAAGTCAAACAACCGTAGGCTCTTCAAGAAATAACTTTACTTACAAGATTAAAAACAAATATGGCGGTAACATAGATTATTACTATGATATTACTGTAATAAAAGGGGATTTGGTTATTACAGAGAAATAAGTAATGCTAATATCAATGTACCAAATGCTCAGAGGGCTGACCGCTTGGTCAGCTCTCAAATTTTTAGAGCTTTAGAAAAAGAAAAATGGCTTTGAGATTGCTCTCAAAGCCATTTTGAGTCTGAGTGTCAGGATTCAGAACCTATGTTTGCGCTATTATTCGCAACAGCTGATTATTTTACACAGCGCAAACAAAGCAAATCTCGCGATTTGCGAGGTTCTTCATTATGAAATTCAGCTAAAAAATGAAGCGCAGGCAAATGCCTACGCTTCATTTTTTGGTCGGAGTGACAGGATTCGAACCTGCGACCTCTTGGTCCCGAACCAAGCGCACTACCAAACTGTGCCACACCCCGAAAGACTATTTCATACCCAAACAGTATACCACAGAGCCCTATTTTTGTCAACAGCTTTTTGCCAATTTGACAAAGAAAATCCTGCCGAAAATTCGGCAGGATTTTTTGTGTGTCTTAAATTAGTTAAGCTCTGCGAAGTACTTGATTGTACGAACCATCTGGCTTGTGTAGGAGTTCTCGTTGTCGTACCAAGAAACAACCTGTACCTGATATGTGTCGTCGTCGATCTTTGCAACCATTGTCTGAGTTGCATCGAAGAGAGAACCGTAACGGATACCGATTACGTCGGAGGAAACGATAGCGTCCTCATTGTAGCCGTAGGAATCGTTAGCAGCAGCCTTCATTGCAGCATTGATGCCTTCCTTGGTTACGTCCTTGCCCTTAACAACTGCAACAAGGATAGTTGTAGAACCTGTGCAGGTAGGAACTCTCTGAGCAGAACCGATGAGCTTGCCGTTGAGCTCGGGGATAACAAGGCCGATAGCCT
>JAZOSH010000049.1:0-17850 GCA_045656985.1 Eubacteriales bacterium
CGAATGGTGCAACATCGGAATTACCAACAAAGAAGTGCTTCTGTCCACGACCTGCAAGGAAGTGAGCATCCTGAACATACTGATTTCTCTTGTATGGAGTGGAAGTAGCATTTCTTACCGCGCCACACTTGGGACAATTATATGTGAGAGTACCAAACGCAGTGGGTGTGGTAGCTGTAATTGCGAGGTTTTCGTGCTGCTCCTTCTCACCCTCTGCGCCGCAGAGACAGTTTGTATAGTGGAAGAAATCATACTCGCCGCCCGGAACACACTGGTCGTATGTATGGCCAACAAGTGCAACATCACCGCAAGCCGAGCATATAACCTTGTGCTGTGTATCGCTTACTTTTCCTACAATATTGTAGGAGTGTTCTGTGCAAGTGGTAACTTTAACACCATTCTTGGTAAGGAAGCCATCTTCTGCTGTAAAGGTAGCCTGCTCACCAAGGAAGAGTACATGTGAGTGAACTCCACCTGCATTATACGCAGGTGATATTCCCGCACTTGTAAGGTCATCGTTCTTGAGGCCGAAGAATACTGTTCTCGCACCAATATCCCCAAGATACTGACATGTAAGAAGGAATACCTTATCTACAGTCTCACCTGCAAGGGTATTAAGTGCCGAACGCTTAATTGCCAATTCAGCAGACCAATATCCTTCTGTTGAATTGTATTTGTAATTCTTAGCAGAAATGTAATCGGATTCAGCAATTTCGCTACCTGATTTGGTACCATTCAACCATATCTCCATAGCCATTGTGTGAGGGATATAGAGCTCTATGCGCTCGTCCATATCATCACTGTAGCCGAGATCTATATAGAAGAAATCGTTACCATGGAAAGCAGTATCGGTAATGTAGATACCAAAATAAATGTTATCTGCATCGTGAGATGCATAAAGATCTACCGATGTAACAGTATCGTTTCCGCTACTTTTTACATAGAAGGCATCATTTGTTGCCTGGTTATCTGCAAATGTTGTAGAAACATGCCAGTTGTACTCTGTGGGATCAATAGTTCCGTTAACATTAGGAGCGATAGTCTCCTTTGTCGCTGCTTCTACGAAATAGTGCTTCTGACCATAAGCACCGAGAAGGTGCTCACTGTTTGTGGTGGAGGAATATGCCGCCTCATCTGCAGTAAAACCACAAACGCTGCACTTCTGTCCCGCTGTTCCGTTTGACGAAAGGGTTGCAGGTGTTATGATAGAATACTCAAGATTATGAGCAACTGTAATCTCTCCGCAAAGAGAACATGTGCGCTTATGGTTTGTAGAATCCACCTCGCTCCAAGCATCAGACCATGAATGTTCTACATAGTCAAGATGTCCGCAAAGAGTACAAATAACTCTGTGAAGCTCGTCGGATGTGTAGAGAGACTCATCATAGTTATGCTCACAGCTTGTTGTAGTGCCGCGAAGCGAATCGTAATCCTCTGCTTCTCCAAGGAAGAGAACATGGGGATAAGCATTTCTTAATGCGTCTACCTGAACAAAAGTACCCTTCTGAAGATCAACCTCAGAGGTTACTTCTGCGTACTTTGCGCCAAACACAATATTACCACCGGTTTGATTACCAAATGCTGCCGCTAAGTAGTAAGCACCGTTATCATCAGCTATGGGTCCGAAATCAGCAGTATCAAGAGATATTCTGATCTCGTAGGTAACTATTCCGCCCTTGTTTTCCGCGTCGGTATAAACAACCTTTACACTATGGCTTGCAAGCGCCGGAACACCAAGAGAGGTTATGTTTTTATTGCCTGAGAAATACTCAGGGGTGACTCCCGCTTTTGGCATATAGTAACCGGACATCCAGTTATTATACTCACCGCGTCCAAGACCAATATTGAAGTAGTTGGTATAACCTGAATCGCTGAATTCCTCGTCCTTAACCTCAGCACCGATCTGAAGATAATCAACACCGTCAACTGTTACCTTTGTGGCATAGATGTTAGCGTACTCATAATCTGTACCTGCAGTTCCTTCGACAAAGAACGCGTCATCATTGGCATCCTTTGAAGGGTCCATATGGTATGACCAAGTGTACTCGCCTGCTGTAATAACTCCGTCTGTGCTGGGATCTACGGCATAGTCGCTTGTGTCAATGTCAGCAAAATAGTGGTTCTGACCGTATTCCTGCAAAAGTCGTCCGTCGCGAACGAGCAAGGGAATGATCTCGCTGTAGCTCTCACCACACTTTGTACAAGTGTAAGCTATTGAACCGTCAGCCTCATAGCTTGCTTCTGTGCGTGTGCCTTCACCCTGTGCTGTGTGTGCGCACACATCAAAAACATGGAATCCTTTGTCCACATGCCATGTTATAGGCTTTACCGCAGACGCTGTATCTGCAAAGTGAAGCTCCACATTATCGGCATACACAACAGCAGCTCTGAAGCCGAGCTGTGTGAAATCTGTGGGAGCCTCTTCTCCTTCAGCCAAATTAAGGCCTGCATACTCAAGAAGAGCATCGCGTCTCACCTTAACCTCTATGAAGTTAACAAGACGCGCACCATCATCAAACCAAGACGCTGCAGAATCTGCAACGATCTTACTGATGTCGTCATAAGCAGTTGTTGTTCCATCGGCATTGTACATTACTGCCGTAAGAGTATTCAACGCCTGCTTATCGTACTTATTACCAGCCTTTGTGTAGCTGGCTGTGATGCGAATTTGTCCTGCCTGATTTGTAAGACCAACCCTTGGGTTGAGCTCAAAATAGACTGTGGATACCGCATCGAGGGTTGCCTCTCTGTATGCAAGATAGATATACTCCTCGTCGTAGCTTACATAAAACCTTGACTTGGAGGACGCATCTGCACTTTCGTATCCAATAAATTCGCTTTCAACGGTAGAAGTCATCGCATAGTAGGGTGACTTCCATGCATACTCGTCTTCGTATGCATCATAGCGATTGAAATAAACCGGGAGAACACTTCCATCCCATATTCTACCAGTTGTACCATCGCTATCTCCGATCACACCGTCAACTGTCGGTGCGGAAGGAAGACCATTGCCGACTACAGTTGCATCGACATCATATTCCTTCGCGAGAGTTCCGATTGTTAATGCGCCCACCAGCACAAGGACGCACAACAATACTGAAAGTAGTTTTCTCATCTTTGTCATATTCCTTTCTCAAATATTTTTATAATAATAAAGATGACAGGGTAAACCATGCTCATTATACCATTTTCAAGATAGGGTGACAATCCCCAAAACAACCAAAGTTTTTTGGAGGGTTTTGTGCATTTTGTCTTATATTATAATATGTTTTTGTGCACTTTTGCAAAAATTATTGTGGTGATTTTCTATATTTTACTTGTCTCCAAAAAATGTCGTTCATATTACAATATCAAGCTTTTCCATGTTTTTCAAAAAAATAAAGTGTGCTGAAATTTACAATTTTTGAACTTTTTTCATAGTTTTCCATAGCCCTGTGGAAAACTCATAAATATATATAATATAGTAAAAAAGATACAAAAAAAGGGAGGATATGGCCTCCCTTTCTTGCTATCTCACCATCTCGGAGCGCAGAAACTCTACAATCTTCTTTTCCTCGCGCGAGACCTTGACCTGTGTCAGTCCAAGATCATTTGCAGTTTGCTGCTGCGTGAGGTTTCTGTAATAGCGCAAAAGCACTATCTTTTGCCACATCTGCGGCATTTTTGCCACTGCCTGACCGAGAGCTATGCTATCACAGAGTCTTTCCATCTCATTTGATGCCTCCTCATCGGGAATCGTATTCTCAAGCGTAGTTCCCTCCTCACCATAGACATTATCCGAAAGCGATACCACGGGGGAGATGGCGTCAAGCGCCGCGGCGGCCTCCTCGGGTGAAACACTGCAGAGTACCGCAAGCTCTTCAACACGCGCCTCTCTTCCCTCCTCGGATAGAATTCTGTTTCTGGCATTCATTAGCTCAGCCCCAAGTTTTTTATAGTATCTGCCAACCTTTATCAGCCCCTCGTCACGCATATGCCGTCTTATCTCACCAAAAATAAGAGGCACGGCATAGGTTGAAAAGGATGTTCCCCGTTCAAGGTCAAAGCTTCTTATTGCCTTGAGCATTCCTATCGTGCCTATCTGCATCAGATCCTCAAACTCTACACCTCTATCGCGAAATCTAAGTGCTATGCTTCGCACGAGTCCGCGATTTCCCTCAAGAAGCTTTTCCGTTGCCGCCATTGATGCTGCTTCGTCGCCAAATTGCGCTATATATATGAGCCCCTTGTTACTATCATACTCGTGCCCCGTTTGCATAATTTCTCCTTATCGCTCGGAAAATTGCTTTATAAGTGTTACGGTTGTTCCGCTTCCCACCCTTGAGATTACCTTGACCTTATCACAGAAGCTCTCCATAACGGTGAAGCCCATTCCACTTCTCTCGTTCTCTGCATCAGTTGTAAAAAGCGGCTGACGCGCCATCTTGATATTCTCTATACCGCAGCCGCGGTCACGAATGTCTATCCGTACCACGCGCCCCTCGCAAAGTCTTACTGCTATGTATATCGTTCCTATCGTATCGCGATAGCCGTGAACTATCGCATTCGTTACTGCCTCTGACACCGCACATTTTATATCGGCTATCTCGGTCGCGGTGGGGTCAAGCTGGGCGCAAAACGAGGCGCACACTGCGCGCGCCACCCCCTCGTTTACCGATAGTGACGGGATCCTGAATCTTATCTCATTTATCACTTTTGTGACCGATATCTTATTTTCTTTCATCATTTTTCGTCTCCTCCGTCACCTTTCACTTGTATTATCTTTTTTAGTCCTGCAAGTTCAAATATCTTTAGGGCACGCTCGGTGGGATTTATTATGCAAAATGCACCGCCAAGCTTCTGCATCAATGCATACCGCCCCATAACAAGTCCAAGACCGGAGCTATCCATAAAATCGATCTTTGAAAGGTCCATCACCATACTTTTCGGGCGAAGCTCGTATATCTTCGCATCAATAGACGAGCGTACCGAAACGGCACTGTGATGGTCTATCTCGCCGTCAAGAGTAACGGTGAGCTTGCCGTCTTTGAACTCGCAATCAAATCTACATCCCTTTTTGATTATCATTTTAACCTCCTTGCCACATGGCTTTGCACTTATTTTATCATGCACCATTTAAAAAATTTGTCATATACAGACGAGCAGAAAAAATTGCGCAAAAAAAAAAGCGTAACTCTCTTTGAGTTACGCCTTGTTTTGGCTTCTCAGCTCTCAAGCTGCCTGCCAAGAAAGCCTGCTGCTGTCAGTATGAGCTTTCCTTCTATCTCGGCACTGATATTTTCTCCCTTTCGCTCACCCTCAGCAGCAAGTGACGCCACACAGCCTACCACATCGCCTTCACTGATAATTGGCATTGCACAGCTAATAAAATGTGCAGTACCGTCAGTAATAATGGGAAGCTTTTTGGCTCCCTCGCGCCAAACATACATACTTCTGCCTTCAATAATATCCTCTGCCTCCTCCGAAATGTGCTTGTCGTTATACTCCTTTTTAGACACACCAGCGCAAGCAATAATGGCATCGCGATCACTTATAATGACAGACATATTGCAGCTTTTATAAAGAGTTTCGGCATACTGCGCCGCAAACGATGCAAGCTCTCCTATGGGCGAATACTTCTTAAAAATGACCTCTCCCTCTCTGTCTGTATATATCTCAAGCGGGTCACCCTCGCGTATACGCATCGTTCTTCTTATTTCCTTGGGGATAACGACTCTGCCAAGGTCGTCTATCCTTCTTACAATTCCTGTTGCTTTCATTCTTCATCTCCTCCACAGAGAAATATTTTCGCATTTATAACTATGATGTCCTGAAAATATCTTGTGCAAAAATATTACAGTTATTCAGGAGAATTACAAAACGAGAAAATTTCTATCAAAAAAAGACGGCAAAGCCGTCTTTTTTAATCAACTATAACATATGGCACCAGATTTATGGAGCCCAAGCTATGATAGGTTTCTGCCTCATAGCTCATTACCTTTATTGTCAGCTCTTCGGCATTTTTCATCTTGCGGTTGAACTTAATAGTCTTGAGATATTCGCCAGGACGAATAAGTCCCGTTTCGCAAACAACATCTCCGCTTGCATCAAGTATACGGATTTTGAACCAAATGCCCTCGTTTGACGCCATGCTTGTAAAATAAATATCGGTTTCATTGTCCGAATTCACATAAAGATTACTACAAAAGCCGAGCGTAAAGGGGACCTTTGAGGGGTCATCAATAGTAGCAAATCCAAGCTCCTCGGGGACCTCGGGTTCTCCAACTACCGCTCTGTCGTCAAAGGGAGGCGGTGTGAAGGGCAGTTTTTCGGGTGTTTTGTCTATTTTTGAAAGCGCCACACCAACAAGAATAATTGCAACGATAAGCAAAGCTATTACTGCAACCCCAATGCAAAGCGTGAGCATTTCCTTTTTTTCATTTTTTACTGTATTTTGCGTTTTTTTCATTGTATCCTCACATAAATAATGATTATAACCTATATCCACGCACAATTGCTTTGTGCACGCATATAGGGTATATTCATTTCATTGGCGAAAGGGGCTGATAAATCAGCCCCTTTAGGTTTATTAAACTGGTTTCAGTTTAATTACGGAGCAGGAGTTGCAGAGGTAGCGATCTTTACTGTGATAGTAGCGATCGTTCCGTCAGCGGAAATAGAACCTGCAAGAGTTGCTCCGTTAACAGCAGTCACATATGCCTGCTGTGTGGAGTTGTCAGCGTCACCTTCTGCAGCTGTGTTAACAGTAGATGCTGTGAGTTCCTCCTCAGCTGTCTTTGTGAGCTCAACATTTGTCATGCCTGCAGCAGCAGCGACATCAGCAGAGATCCAAACAGAGCAGTTTGAGTGATTGGTCACGGTAACAGTGAAATCTGTACCGGACTGAGCCTGTGTCCAAGTGCCTCTAGCGTCATCCTTATGAGTTGTAGGATTCCAAGTCTTTACTACAGAGTACTTGTAGGTTGCACTGTTCCAAGAAATCTCAACAGATACCTTGTCATCAGCAGCTTCGCTTTCGTAAGAACCCGTTACAGCGATGGTCTGATCGCCAGATCCAAGGCCTGTTGCGGGAGCATCAAGAGCAAAAGCGCAAACTGTCATGCTCAAAGCAAGAACAAGTGCGAGCGCGAGAGTGATAAACTTTTTCATAATTCTTCTCCTTCTATAAGATTTTTTGAAAAAAGTTTTATATTTTTAGCCTTTTCAAAGCTAATAATACCATAAATTAGTTGACAACTGTGACCCTTACCGAAAGGGTTCCTATTCTTGAGGGGCTAACGGTTTCAGAAAGAGTTCCATTAGGGATAAGCTGAACGCGGCCTGTGGGAGGCGCAACAGGGTCTGTAACCATTGGAAGAACTGTATAGTAAGATCCACTGTCCTCATTAATAGTTACTCCGTCAAGTCCCTCAAATGAGCACAAGACGCTCTCAAATCCCGTTCCGTTTGTAAAAATAAAATCAAATCGCACTTGAGTGCTTGAATTATTAATAACGGTTATGATATTTGAATTCTCATCATATATCCAGCCGTTTCTCGTCATGCTTGTGTATGTGTGACTTACATGGTCCCACGAGCCTTTGAGATTGGGCGCGTAAATGAACTCCAAGTCTGTCCACTCAATATCAACACTGCAGACATCCTCGCTGACATTGCTTTCCTCTGCTACAGCGACCGATGTGGTTAAGCAGAAGAGAAAAACAAGGCAGAGCAAAAGACATATCAGTTTTTTCATTTTACCTTACCGATCTGTTTCTCCCCGAGAAATCACTCGCGAACATTGATTGTTACCAAAGGCTTTGCATCAACCATTGCCTTTTCGCCCGTCTCGGTATCGTAGAAATAAACGATAAGCTCTGCGTCATATCCGCCGACCTGAAGACGCTTTGCAGCATCGGGGTCAAGAGGAAGACTGGTTATCTGGTTTCCGGGGTTGATAAGTGCAGATTCTGCAATTTTGAGATCGCCGATAACTACAGCCACCATAACATCCTGTGTTGAGCGGTTGGGGTTTGCATATGTAAAGTAAACTCTACCGTCAGAAAGGTCAACATCAAGTTTTGTAGTAAATGTGATGTTTACTGCTCCGCCGCCCTCGGGAGCATCAAGCTTTTCATCGGTATCACCCGGAATAGACTCTTGCTCCTTCTCTGTCTCCTGGGGAGCATAGTCGGGAAGGATGGGCTCCGGCTCATCACAGCTTCTGAGAAGCAGAAGCAAAACAAGAACTATCAGTACTACTAGAAGAGCCGCCGCAATGGCTACAAGTATCTTCTTATCTTTCATAATATCTCCTTAACCTTAAAAGGGCAAATAAAAATTCACACGCAAAACAAGCGTAGGCGTGCCTACTCGTATTAAAATTCTAACACCTTTAAAATTATTTGTCAACGGATTTTGGAAATTTCGGCACTTTTGCCCAACGCAGACAAAATTAACTTGCCATTTGTCAAAAAATAATCCTTCAAACTCAGTCACAGTAATGTTTTTTGCAATAAGTGCAAACTGACCAAAAGCGCGGATTTTCCATTGCCGTTTAACAAAATTTTTTCTAATTTTTTACTTCAAATTGCTTTATAGCCTTGATAGCCGCACCGCTCTCATACTCTCTTACCTCGCCAAGCGCGTAAAAGAGCCCGTCAGCACGGTAAAGTGCAACCCGCTCGCCTACATCAAAGCTCATTTTTATCTTTTTCAGATATATTTCACAGCCATTTCTCAAAAGTCCCTCATAAAATTCGGGAAGAACGACCTTCGGCAAGGACTCAAAAAGACTTTCTGTCGGTATAAGAACAGCTTTCCTTTCGTTATCAGTCATCGCCTCGAGCACTTCTAATGTGACGGCACGGGAAATATCAAATCCGCCCGCCTCACGCCTTTCAAGAGCTGCCATAGCACCTCCACAGCCAAGTCGCGCGCCTATGTCTGCGCAAAGTGTTCTGATGTATGTGCCCGAAGAGCACCTTACATCAAGAATATATTCATTTTCTCTTTCTGTCGGCTGACATTCAAGTGAAAATATCTCTATCTCTCTTGCCTCGCGCTCAACACTGCCTCCCTGCCTTGCAATATCGCAAAGCTTTTTTCCGCCCACCTTCAAGGCACTGTACATAGGCGGCACCTGCTTTATTTTACCGACAAATTCTCGGCATACAGCAAAAGCTTCCTCTTTTGTCGGCAGGATCTCACTATGCGAGAGTATCTCACCTGTCACATCCTCGGTATCTGTCGTTATGCCAAGTTGTAGCGTTGCTCGATAGGATTTCTCATCAGAAACAAGGTATTCCGCAGCCTTTGCCGCACGCCCTACGAGTACAACAAGTACTCCTGTTGCCATAGGATCAAGTGTACCTGTATGTCCGACTCGCTTTGTAGAGTAAAGTCGGCGCACCTTATTCACTATATCATGCGATGTAACCCCCGCATGCTTATTGACAATAAGTACACCATTTGGCTCTATTGACATAGCCTCTCCTCTCTTAATCCTCTTTTTTTACGCCGTAGCGCACCCAAGCAGAGTTTATACTTACTCCCTTTTCGGAAAAATTCTTCTCATACTCGGTCATAATATTCCCCTCGGCAAACTCGGAATTATGAAGATCACGGGTAATCATGAGCATCTCAAGTCCTGCTGCCTCAAATTCCTCAAGGCTGAAATCAAAAAGACCTACATTATCTGTCTTCAATTTGAGAACTCCGCCCTCCTTGAGCACCTTTCCATAGATTTCAAGAAAGCTTCTGTATGTCAGACGACGCTTGGAATGTCCTTTCTTGGGCCACGGATCGCTGAAATTCAGGAAAAGAGTATCAACAGAACCCTCGGGTAAAAGCTCGCAAAGCGAATTTGCGTCACCTATGTAGAAGCGAAGATTATCGCATTCTCTCTCATCTGCCGCGGCCTTTGCCTTTTCGAGTGCGACACAGCAGACATCGGCTACCTTTTCTACCGCAATAAAGTTTACTTCGGGATGAGCCGCCGCCATTTTGCAGGCAAAATTTCCCTTTCCGCAACCAACCTCTACCCAAAGAGGCTTACAGTTACCAAAAACAGCCTCACTGCTCTCTATAGGCTCTGTAATAAGATATTCGGCGCATGCTGCTATGCGCTGTGCTCCGTTCTTCTTTTTTCTTACTCTCATTTTTTATTTCCAATCTGTTTTTATTGACATTTTTCTTTTTTCATGATAATATAAATTATCATCTAAAGGAGGTACTTTTTATGAGCATTTCTAATTCCGAAATAAGAGCAAAGGCAAGAGCCTCGCTCGGCGGAAACATTTTCGATAAAAACTGGCTTATGGCACTCGTTGTAGCTCTTATCGTGAGTGCAATAAGCGCTGTAGTTGCTGCAGTTCCCGCGCTTGGAACGATAGCATCCATCATAATTGCAGGTCCTTTGTCTTGCGGTCTTGCACTTGTATTTTTGAAGCTTGCAAGAACGGGTAACGAGGTAAATATTGAAGATACCTTTGACGGTTTCAAGGACTTCAGCGGAAATCTTCTTCTCGGACTCATGCAGTCGGTCTACATTCTGCTTTGGACACTTCTTTTCATAATTCCCGGCATTATTAAGAGCTATTCCTACTCTATGGCGTTCTACATAAAGAACGATCACCCCGAGTATGACTGGAATCAGTGTCTCACCGAAAGCCGCAATATGATGGACGGCTATAAATGGAAGCTCTTCTGTCTTCAGTTCAGCTTTATCGGCTGGATGATAGTCGGCTCACTTTGCTTCGGCATCGGTACTCTTTGGGTATCGGCTTACATAGAAACCGCTACCGCAGTGTTCTACAACGAGCTCAAGGGTGAGTTTGTTGCAGAAGATAACAGCGCAAAAACCGAGGAACAGTTTTATTGAGCTAATAAGTAATGCAGTTGCACTTTCGTGCAACTGCTTTTTTTATACATTGAATCTGAAAAGAACTATGTCTCCGTCCTTCATTACATAGTCCTTACCCTCACTGCGATAAAGACCCGCTTCTTTGACTGCCGCCATACTGCCAAGACGGTAGAGATCGTCATAGGAAACTACCTCGGCGCGAATAAAGCCGCGTTCAAAGTCGCTGTGTATCTTTCCTGCCGCCTGAGGAGCCTTCGTGCCTTTGGTGATGGTCCAGGCGCGGACCTCCTGAGGTCCTGCGGTGAGGTAGCTGATAAGTCCGAGAAGCGAATAGCTCTCCTTGATGAGTCTGTCAAGACCGCTTTCGGCAATTCCAAGGTCGGATAGGAACATCTCCTTCTCCTCTCCCTCAAGCTCTGCTATCTCTGCCTCAAGCTGTGCACAAACCGAGAGAACACGGGACTTTTCCTTGTCTGCCTGCTCCTTAAGAGCAAGGTAATTTTTATTGTTAAGGGGCTCCTCGGCTATCTCGTCCTCGCTCACATTCGCCACATAGATAACGGGCTTCATGGTAAGCAAAGGAGTGTCGTGAAGGTAGGAAAGCTCTGTCTCGTCAAGCTCTGCTTCGCGGGCACACTTACCCTCGGACAAAAGCGCGTGAAGTCTCTCAAATAGCGCAAGCTCACCTGCAAGCGTTTTATCGCCCTTCATAGCCTTCTTGGTTCTGTCTATTCTTCGCTCTACCATCTCTATATCCGAGAAGATAAGCTCAAGATTTATCGTTTCAAGGTCACGAAGAGGATCTACCGAGCCATCTACATGGATTATATTATCGTCCTCAAAGCAACGGACCACATGCACTATAGCATCTACCTCGCGTATGTTGGAAAGGAACTTATTTCCAAGTCCTTCACCCTTTGATGCTCCCTTTACAAGACCCGCGATATCAACAAATTCAATAACTGCGGGTGTATATTTCTCCGCCTTGTGCATCTCATTGAGAAAGTCAAGTCTTGCGTCTGGCACAGTTACCACACCCACATTGGGCTCTATTGTGCAAAAGGGGTAATTTGCCGACTCGGCTCCCGCATTTGTAAGCGCGTTAAAAAGCGTGCTTTTTCCCACATTGGGAAGTCCTACTATTCCAAGTTTCATTTTTATCTCCGTTCCGCAAAAAAGCAAAAATTTATTATCTGAACAATTATACTATATTTTGACGGTTTTTTCAAGATGGATTGAAAATTTTGTGAAATTCTGAAAAATTGTTTACAAATTGATGTGTTTTATGATATAATATGAAAAATGGATAAATTTCCCTTAAAGGAGGAATTTTAATATGTTTGACACCAAGATTCTCGTTATTGATGACGACAGCAATATATGCGACCTGTTAAAGCTCTATTTTGAAAAGGAGGGCTATGAGGTAAAATGCGCCTCCGATGGCGCGGAGGGCGTAAGCTTTTTCAAAATCTATGAGCCTGATCTCGTGCTTCTCGACATAATGCTTCCCCGCAAGGACGGCTGGCAGGTATGCCGTGAGATAAGAGAGGTCTCCTCAAAGCCTATCATTATGATAACCGCCAAGGGAGAGGTCTTTGACAAGGTACTTGGACTTGAGCTGGGCGCTGACGATTTCGTTGTTAAGCCCTTTGATATGAAGGAGCTTTCTGCGCGTGTTAAGGCAGTGCTCCGTCGTTACCAGGCTCACTCAAGCCAGAACGACGAAGAGGTCATCAAGTTTGAAAACATTGAGATAAGCCTCCAGAAGTACGAGCTGAAGCTTCGCGGGAAGCCCGTTGACATTCCCCCGAAGGAGCTTGAGCTGCTTTATTTCCTTGCCTCCAACTACAATCGCGTCTTTACGCGCGACCAGCTTCTTGACAAGGTCTGGGGCTTTGACTACCTCGGCGACTCAAGAACAGTTGATGTCCATGTAAAGCGTCTGCGCGAAAAGCTTGAGGGTGTTTCCGAAAAGTGGCTTCTCAAGACAGTTTGGGGAGTTGGCTACAAATTTGAGATACTCGGTTGATATGATTTTGGGCTGTAGCTGACGCAACAGCCCAAAAATATTTTTATTGGAGCAATATATGTTAAAAAGTATTTTTGCAAAGTATATTCTGACCTTTATGGTTATCATCATTATAAGCTTCTCTATGATCCTTGCTATAGTCACTTCAATAATCGGTAGCTATTCACAGGACGCGAAGGAAAATATAATGAGAACGGTCTCAGAGCAGACGGGAGGCTATCTCTCCTCTCAAATGGATATCTCGGGCAGTGATTCACTTGCCGAGTATCTTGAGAGTTATCCCGAATATTCTTCAACACTGCTCACGGCTGCCACCGCAAACGAGGAGGATATAACCCTTATCCTAACAGACAATGGCGGAGCAATTCTTGCCGCATACGGCGGCGGAGCGCAGAACGCAATACTTGCAGGCACGCTTCCCTCCTCTTTTATGAGCTATTTTGAGAGTAAAAGCGAATTTCTTTCACTCAACAAGGCAGACAACATTTTTGACGAGCCTCATGTTATTCGCGCTGTGCCCGTAACGAATGCAAATGGCGAGACCGTGGGAAGTCTTTTTGCCTGCACCACCATAAGAGACCTTTCCTCTCTTCTTCGTGAGCTTGTAAAAGTTATAACTATGGCAATAATCTGGGTGCTTCTTGCAGCTCTTATTGCGGTATATATCATCAGTGAGCATGTAATTGCACCACTCAAGGCGATAAGCCGCGCGGCAAAGAGCTTTGCTGCGGGAGACTTTAATGTCCGTGTTCCCGTCAAGGGGCATGACGAGGTGGCAGAGCTTGCAGTGGCATTCAACAATATGGCAGAGTCGCTTGACACCTCCGAGAAGATGAGAAATTCCTTTATTTCCAATGTCTCACATGATCTTCGCTCGCCAATGACATCAATTTCGGGCTTTATTGACGGAATTCTTGACGGCGTTATCCCGCCCGAGAAATACACATACTATCTTACTATCGTTTCAAATGAGGTCAAACGCCTCTCAAGACTCGTCGCTACCCTTCTTGATCTTTCAAGAATTGAGGCAGGTGAGCGAAAATTCACCATGGCCCCCTTTGATATATGCGAAATGGCAAGACAGATACTCTTTTCTTTTGAGAAGAAGATAGAAGAAAAGAAGCTTCGCATAGATTTTGACTTTGACGAGGAAAATGTTACTGCCATCGCCGACAGCGACGCAATACATCAAGTACTTTACAACCTCTGCGACAATGCGGTGAAGTTCTCATCGGAGGGCGGACTTTTAAAAGTCTCTGTGAAAAAGCAACGAAACCGCAAATATCTTGTCAGCGTTTACAACGAGGGAGAAGGCATCTTGCCCGACGACAAGGCGCATGTTTTTGACAGGTTTTATAAGAGTGACCGAAGCCGCGGTCTTGATAAGACAGGCGCGGGTCTTGGTCTATACATTTCAAAAACAATAATTGAAGCTCACGGCGAGGAGATGACGCTTGAGAGCGAATACGGCAAAAACTGCATCTTCTCCTTTACAGTAAAAGGACAGTAAAATTTTATATAAATGCATTCCGCCCTTTCGGTATATTTTCTTTATTTTGGGTAAATAATTACTTGATAGCAAAGAAAACCGAAAGGGCGGATGTTTTATGGAAGATAATAAAAATAAACACAAAAACAATGACAATAACAGCGAAAATATTCCTATTGACTTCGATAATATAGAAAAAAATAATACAAATTCAAGCATAGAGATTACCCAAACAAATGACGAAAATCTACCTGAAAAGCACTATGACTCTAGCTATGCGTTCAGGTGGAAATATGAAGAAGAAAAGACTAAAAGGCCTCCCAATAGGAAGAGCGGCAATCCGCTTTTTATTCTCACCCTTATTATGTCTGTCACCTTTCTCTTTACCTTTGTAATATTTGCAATAAGTATTGCATCGCACTATGAGAGCATAAGTACAAGCGCAGAGGCTGCAGAAAGTGCGGTAGATGACGGTGGCGACCAAAAGACAATATTTATCAAGGAATTTGACTCAAAAAGCGGTGCCCTCACACCGCAAGAGATATATGCCTCATGCCTTGACTCGGTAGTATCAATTCAGGCGTTTAGTAAAAATACAGAGGGGATAGGCTCGGGCTTTATTTATTCTGCTGACGGTTATATTGCCACAGCACACCATGTTATAGCGGATATGAATGAGATAAATGTGATACTTTCCGACGGAAGCAAGCACAAGGCAGAGCTTGTAGCAAGCAATGACCTTTGTGATCTCGCTCTTCTCAAGATAGAAACAGACGGTTTGAAGGCAGTAAGCTTTGGCAGCTCCTCGTCGCTTCTTGTTGGAGAGGAGCTTGTAGCTATAGGCACTCCTGCATCTCTTGACTTTGCAGGCACTATGACACGCGGAGATTTATCGTACAACGCAAGGCGTGTGTATATTTATGATGATGAAAGCGGTGATCTCAAAAAAAAAATGACTCTTTTGCAAACGAGTGCCGCGCTGAACCCTGGAAACTCGGGTGGCCCGGTATTTGATATTTACGGAAAAGTGGTTGGAATAGTTACAATGAAGCTTGGAGACGGCTTTGATGGAATAGGCTTTGCCATTCCCACAGATGCCGCAATACCTATTCTCGAGGATATGAAAAACGGAAACACGCCCTCTCGAGACAAGCTATCCGCAATAGCAAGTCAGGCAGCAAGACTTGGGATTATGGGAATATCAGCGAAAAAGGGTGATACCCTTGGTGTTGAGATACGCGAAATAAGCGAATGCGGAGGGGATGCCGACGAAAAGCTTTGTGTGGGCGACCTGATAACCTCGCTTGCGGACAAGGCAATCGACTCTACCGAGACACTTGCTTTGGCACTCGCCAAGCATGATCCCGAAGATATTGTAGCCGTTACGGTACTTCGCTCGGGCCAGCTTTTGACCTTTAATGTGATTTTGGGCCAATAATACTTGCATAAAAGCTCTCTGTGTGTTATAATTATCTAATATACACAGAGAGCTTTTTTGAAAGGAGAGGCACTATGACCTTTGAGCTATCCCTATGGGAGACGGCACTGCGCTTGCTTATAGCAGTCATCTGCGGAGGAATTATAGGAATTGAACGAGGCAGAAAGCACCGCCCCGCCGGCTTCAGAACTCATATGATAGTCTGCGTTGGTGCGGCACTCACCGTAATACTTGGAGAGTACCTTTCGGTGATGATAAATACCGTTTGGCTTCCCTCTCTTGCCTCGGAGACAGACATCACACGATTTGGCGCGCAGGTTATAAACGGAATAGGCTTTCTCGGTGCTGGAACTATAATCATTACAGGCCGACAGCAGATAAAGGGACTTACCACCGCAGCAGGCCTTTGGGCATCGGCGTGTATGGGTCTTGCAATAGGTGCCGGCTTCTATGTAGGAGCACTTATCGGCTGTCTCTTTATTCTTATTACAATAATCGTATTTTCAAAGCTTGAGACCTTTATACTTTCCCATTCAAGAAATGTAAATCTCTATGTTGAGTGTGATACGCTTGACGATATCGCGATTGCGGCAAGTGTCTTAAAGAAGCACGATGTAAAAATATTTGATGTAGAGATAACAAAAGCAAAGGCCTCCGAGGGCAGACAGTTTCCCTCTGCCATATTCACATTGAAATTACCCAAGAAAAAACCGCATACCGTTGTTATGACTGCCATAGCTGAGCTTGACGGAATGCGAATTATTGAAGAGCTTTAAGGAGGTGCGCTATGCTTGACTTTTTGAACTTTTTGCGCGGCGACTCGCTTGGCACACTGTCTATCGTATTGCGCCTTTTCCTCGCCGTAGTTTGCGGTGGAATAATAGGTCTTGAAAGAGAGCGAAAAAGACGCCCTGCAGGCTTTAGAACACACATACTCATCTGCCTTGGTGCCGCAATGACAACCCTTACAAGCCAATATCTTGTGCTTGAGCTTGGATTTTTTGCAGACCTTTCCCGCCTTGGTGCACAGGTAATAGCGGGTATCGGTTTTATAGGCGCGGGGGCAATAATAGTAACACGACGCCGACAGGTAAAGGGACTTACCACTGCCGCAGGCCTTTGGGTATCGGCAATAGTTGGTCTTTGCTGCGGTGCGGGCTTTTTTGAGGGTGCAGTAATTGCAACTGTGATCATCCTTCTTGCCGAGATAGTTTTCTCACGCCTTGAATATTACATCATCTCAAATTCGCGTGCTTTCAATGTTTATGTTGAATATTCGACAAGCGACAAGCTTGGCATTATTATTGACACAGTAAAGAAAAATGGTGGATACATAGTTGATCTTGAGATAACAAAATCAAGCGGCGAGGGCAAAAATCCCTCTGTGGTATTCTCTCTGCAGACACCGAGAAAGACCTCTCACGAAGAGATAATGTCGCATATCGCACGCACCGACGGAGTAATTTTAGTTGAAGAACTTTAAGATTTCAAATAAAAGGAGAAAAAATGGACAGCTACGCAAAGCAAGCGTTGCTTGAATGCAACAGCGAGGAATGTATGGCGCATCCCGGCGGCATTGACGGAAGAGCATATTGGAACGTGAACTCCTCACAGTTTATGTTCGTACCAAAATTCTGCTTTCCTAATCTTCCCAGAGCCTGTAAATACCGATATACCGCAAAAGATAAGAACGGACTGCTTCACACCTTTACTAATGAAAGCTCCGAGGCTTCTCTTGCACCTATCTGGAGTGAGATACCTGAAGGATTTGTTACTCTTACCGTTGAAGCACTAGATTCAAATGGTAATGCCTTGCACATTGCGGGTGCAAGAACCTTTTATAAATGCGCTCCCTTTCCCGGACGCTCCGCCTATCCCGAAAAGACCTGCTCATATCGTGAGTGTGCAAAAATGGCATTCAGATATGTTTATAACGATCCCGCGGTTAAATATTGGCTCGATCACGGACTTCCTAAGCCTGACTATGCTCATAACGCATACCCCGCCAAAACCATAGAAAGCATAATAAGAGCAATGGTGGCATACGCAAG
>JAZOSH010000050.1:0-30118 GCA_045656985.1 Eubacteriales bacterium
GAAAAAAGGGTTCTGGACTCCCAAAAACTTTCATTACAAAAGGTATAGCTCCCGCAGACCTTGCTCCGCCCTTGCGTGCTCACAACGGTCATAAATGAATATTGTCTGCACAAGTCCAAAGACAGGAGATTTTTTGCCAAGCTTTTTGCAAAAAGCTTGCCGCCGGAGGCACGCGTCCTCCCCGATAAATCCCAAATTACACTTCAAATATGTGGTTTATCTTTATTTTTTCATTTCTTTCTTGACAACATATTTTATTTATGTTATACTACTCTAAACGCATTGAAGGGAAGTAGTAAAGGTAATTCTGTGTGCAGAAAGCGGGCGGTTGATGCGAGTCCGACGCGTGAGACCTTGAAGTCGTCCCCGAGCGGTGAGGGTGAAATTAAGTAGCTCTCAACGGCAGCTCCGTTACAGCTTAATGAGTGCATATTCCTTTTGGAGTATGAAATCAGGTGGTACCGCGTATCCACGCCCTGATATTTTTCAGGGCGTTTTTTATTTTGTAAAAACAAACGGAGGATATAAATTATGAATTCTTACAATGAATTGCCAAAGGTATATTCACCTCAGGAATTTGAGGACAAAATATACCAAAATTGGTGTGAAAAGGGCTATTTTACGCCTGCAAAGGACTCGGATGCGCCCAAGTTTTCGGTAGTCATCCCGCCCCCAAATGTTACAGGACAGCTCCATATGGGTCATGCGCTTGATGACACCCTTCAGGACATTCTCGTTCGTTACAAGAGAATGCAGGGCTTTGACACCCTTTGGGTTCCCGGCACCGATCACGCGGGAATCGCAACACAGATAAAGGTTGAGGAGAGACTTCGTGAGGAGGAAGGACTTTCCCGTTATGACCTTGGTCGTGAGAAATTCCTTGAGCGTGTATGGGCATGGAAGGACAAATACGAGTCAAGAATCACAAGCCAGCTTAAAAAGCTTGGAACCTCGTGCGATTGGACCCGTCAGCGCTTTACCTTTGACGAAGGCTGCTCAAGAGCCGTTCGTGAGGTGTTCGTAAATCTCTACGATAAGGGACTCATCTACCGTGGATACCGTATAATCAACTGGTGTCCCAACTGCCTCACAGCACTTTCCGATGCTGAGGTAGAGTATAAGGATATGGATGGCAATTTCTGGCATATCAAGTATCCTATCAAGGGCGAGGACGGCTATGTTGAGATAGCTACAACGCGTCCCGAGACGATGTTCGGTGATACTGCCGTTGCTGTTAACCCCGATGACGAGGCTACAAAGCACCTCATCGGTAAGACGCTCATACTTCCCCTTGTGGGCAGAGAGCTTCCCGTTATTGCCGACGATTATGTTGAGATCGGCTTTGGTACAGGCTGCGTAAAGATAACTCCCGCGCATGACCCCAATGACTTTCTTGTAGGTCAGCGCCACGGACTTGAGCAGATAAAGGTTATGAACGATGACGCGACAATGAACGCGGGCGCGGGCAAGTACGAGGGCATGGACAGATATGCCTGCCGCAAGGCACTTGTTGCAGATCTTGAGGCCGAGGGATATCTTATAAAGACGGTTCCTCATCCGCATAATGTTGGCGTTTGCTACCGTTGCGGTACTGTTGTTGAGCCTATGACAAGCGATCAGTGGTTTGTTAAGATGAAACCCCTCGCAGAGCCTGCTATAAAGGCGGTTGAGTGCGGTGACATTAACTTCGTTCCTGAGCGCTTCTCAAAGAATTACTTCAACTGGATGAACAATATCCTTGACTGGTGTATCTCCCGTCAGCTCTGGTGGGGACACAGAATTCCTGCCTTCTACTGCGACGAGTGCGGCGAGATGACAGTTTCTAAGGAGGATATTAAAAACTGTCCAAAGTGCGGAGCGACAGTTCGTCAGGACGAGGATGTGCTTGATACTTGGTTCTTGTCGGCACTCTGGCCCTTCTCAACACTCGGTTGGCCCGAAAACACCGAGGACCTTAAGAAATATTACCCCACCAGTGTTCTTGTTACGGGTTATGACATAATCACCTTCTGGGTATCGCGTATGATATTCTCGGGACTTGAGCATATGGGTGAGAAGCCATTCTCAACTGTATTCATTCACGGACTCGTTCGTGATGCACAGGGAAGAAAGATGTCAAAGTCTCTCGGTAACGGAATTGACCCGCTTGAGATAATTGATAAATACGGCGCTGACGCTCTCCGTTACGCGCTTGCAACGGGTAACTCGCCCGGAAACGATATGCGCTTCTCAGATGAGAAGATCGAGGCTGCAAGAAACTTTGCAAACAAGCTTTGGAATGCATCGCGTTTCGTTAGAATGAACCTTACCATCGATGCTGTAGAGCTTCCCTCTGCTGACAAGCTTGCACTTGAGGATAAGTGGATACTCAATGAGTTCAATGCTCTTGTTGCGAATGTTACAAGCGCACTTGACCGTTTTGAGGTCGGAGTTGCTCTTGCATCTCTTTACGACTTCACATGGGATGTATTCTGTGACTGGTATATTGAACTTTCAAAGGCAAGGCTGGGTGAAAAGGAAACAGAGGCGAACATTGTAGCACAGAATGTTATTGCCTATGTTCTCACAGGAATACTAAAGCTCCTTCATCCCTTTATGCCCTTTATCACAGAGGAAATATATCAGGCGCTTCCGCACGATTGCGAAAGCATTATGATCTCTGCTTATCCGAAGTTTGACGAGAGCTTCGTTTATACCGCTGATGCTGAGAGAATGGCTCGCGTTATTGACGCGGTAAAGGCTATAAGAAACCGCAGAAGTGAGATGAATGTTCCTCCTTCACGCAAAGCAAAGGTGTATATTGAGACAAAGTATGCTGATTCCTTCAATGAGGGCACGGCTATATTCTTCGCACGCCTTGCGTCTGCTTCCGAGGTTGAGATATCAGAGAGCTTCGGTGGTGCCATCTCGGCCGATGACTCAGTACAGATTATCACTGACTCGGCAACCGTATACCTGCCTCTTTCTGATGTCATTGATACAGAAAAGGAAAGAGCAAGACTTGCCGGAGAGGAGAAGAAGCTTATTGGCGAGATAGAGCGTCTTGAGAAGAAGCTTTCGAACGAAGGATTCGTTGCAAAGGCACCTGCCGCTGTCGTTGAGGCAGAGAAGGAAAAGCTCGCAAAATACCGTGAGAAGCTCGACGGAGTGCTCGCGGCTCTCGCAAAGCTTAAGTAAGATTAAAAATAACCAAATAATGGTGAAAATTTTCCTCACAAAACTATTGCGCTCTATGAGCTTTTAGTGTATAATACAATTGTTAAATAAAAAACAATAAAAAAGGAGAAAAACATGAAAAAGATCGTTTCACTTATTCTCGTTCTTTGTCTTGCAGCTGCAATGCTTGTTGCTTGTGGCAGTAAGGAGGCAGAGTACAAACTCGGTATCGGCGCAGCTGTTACCGGCGATGGACTTAAAGTTTCTACTACCGTTGCGTCGGTAGTTCTTGACACAAATGGCAAGGTAGTTGCTTGCCGCATAGACGCAGTTGATGTAAAGCCTGAGGCTGACGACGCAGGTGCTCTCACAGTTGCAGCAGAGTACCCCACAAAGGCAGAGCTTGGCGATGCTTACGGCATGCTCTCTGCTTACGGTTCCTCTCTTGCAGAGTGGTACACCCAGGCTGAGTACTTCGAGGGCGTAGTTGTTGGCAAGACAACTGACGAGATCGCAGCTATCAAGACAGGTGACGCAGAGCTTACAGCAGGCTGCACCATTGATGTAACCGACTTCGTTAAGGCAGTTGTTGCTGCTTGCAAGAGCGAGCACAAGGTTGACTTCAAGGCAGCTGACTTTACTCTCGGTGTTTCGGCTATCGGCGGCGCTGAGCTTAAGGAGGATTCCGTTAAGTACACAGCAGACCTCTCTGCAGCAGTAGTTGCAGACGGTAAGGTTGTTGCAGCAGTTATCGACTCTCTCGAGGCTACAGTAGCACTTGAGAATGGCGAGGCCGGTGCATTCGAGTACACCGCAACAAAGCTTGAGCAGGGTGACAGCTACGGTATGCTTGGTAATCCTTATGGCTCTTCTCTTGCAGAGTGGTACGATCAGGCACAGGCATTTGCTAACACAGCTGTTGGCAAGGCAGTAGGTGATGTAGCAACCCTTGCTACCGAGGGCGTTGCAGGCTGCACAATGTATGTTGGCGGCTACCACAAGGCGCTTGTTAAGGCTGTTGCAAATGTTAGATAAGCAGTAAAAACAAAAATACGGGAGAAAGGATACTTCCTTTCTCCCTATTTCTAAATGTGGGTTTTTATGAAAAAAAATAGAATTTTGGTGCTTTTTCTCGTGCTTTCAATGCTTTTGTCGCTTATTTCGTGTACTCACGAGAAAAAAGAACCATACTCAAAGTCGTATTTTGAATATTTTGATACTGTTTGTGCAGTGTATTCCTATGCCGATGAGAGTGAGGAGAGCTTTGCCGAGAATTGTCAGATAATAGAGTCGCTTTTTGAAAAATATCACAAGGAGCTTGATATCTATTACGAATATTCAGGCGTGAACAACCTTTGCACTGTCAACAAAAGGGCGGGCAAGGAGGCGGTGTCTGTCAGCCGCGAGCTTATGGATTTTCTCTTGTACGCAAAGGAAATTTATGCGCTGACTAACGGCAAAACAAATATTGCTATGGGTTCCGTGCTTACAATTTGGCACGATGCGCGTGAGGCATCGTTGGATGCGCCGGAGAGTGCTTATCTGCCGTCATATGATGAGCTTTGTGCAGCGGCAGAGCATACCTCAATAGACGCGATGGTGCTTGACACGGAAAATCTTACCGTTCGCTTCTCTGACCCATGCTTGAAGCTGGATGTCGGTGCGCTCGGCAAAGGATATGTCGCAGAGCTTGCTGCGACTCTGCTTGAGGAAAAGGGAATTACCTCTTATGTTCTTAATGTTGGTGGAAATCTTTGCACTATCGGAGAGAAGATGGGTGGTGACGGATGGATAACGGGTATCACAAATCCCGATAAGAGCTCTGATGAGAGCTTTGCGGCAAGGATAGTTTTGCGCGACACATCTTGTGTTACTTCGGGAAATTATGAGCGTTATTATACGGTTGGTGGCGTAAGATATCACCATATCATTAATCCAGATACACTTATGCCTGCCGAATACTTTGACTCGGTTACAGTTATCTGCGAGGACAGTGCACTTGCCGACGCGCTTTCAACAGCGCTCTTTTGTATGAGCTATGATGAAGGCAGTCTGCTTGTTGGCACTTTTTCGGGCGTTGAGGTGCTCTGGATATATGCTGATGGCAGTCAGGATATGACTGACGGATTCGAAAAGCTTGTTGTTGAGTAGTATATGCATT
Source organism: Eubacteriales bacterium (assembly GCA_045656985.1). Lineage (GTDB taxonomy): Bacteria > Bacillota > Clostridia > Oscillospirales > CAG-272 > HGM12713. The sequence goes on from JAZOSH010000050.1 coordinate 5,318, forward strand.
GTCAAATTTTTGACAAAATGAAACATTAAAAAATTCGTTTTTTTGTTGAAATATTCTAAATTTGGACTGTCTTTTCTCTTGACAAGACAGCCCTTTTAGTATATAATATGCTTGTGAATAAAGTTCATATTTTCAAGCGTATCGGTCTCTTTAAGGAGTTTGGTAACGGATGCGTTTGTTTTTATAAAGAGAGGTTTTTATGTTTGGGTTTAAGCTTTTGGGAAATGTTAATGTCCCGCACAATAAGAAAACCGCCGAAATGCCCTCGGTAGAAATGCCTGCGCCTGCGGAGGTGCTTTTGCCGCTTTCACAGCATATAGGCGCACCCGCAAAGCCTATCGTCAAGATGGGGGATGAGGTAAAGGTAGGACAGAAGATAGCCGAGGCAGATGGAAGGGTGTCCTCTCCCATATATGCATCTGTATCGGGAAAGGTAGCAAAAATAGAGGACTATCTTGCTTCAAACGGTCAGACAGTACCTGCTATTCGTATAATAAGTGACGGACTTATGACCGTCAGCGACGAGATAAGTCAGCCGTCTGTCAGTGACTTTGAAAGCTTTATACTTGCTGTGGGCGAGTCGGGCGTGGTCGGCCTTGGCGGTGCAGGCTTCCCGACTGCTGTAAAGCTTGCAGCGCTGTCAAGTGGCAATATTGATTATGTAATTCTCAACGGAGCCGAGTGCGAGCCTTATGCAACGGCAGATATGCGCACTATACTCAATGAGAGTGAATGGATAGAGAAGGGCATTGAACTTATTGCAAAATATGCACCGAAATGTCCTGATTTCATAGTCGGCGTGGAAAAGAGCTCGCCTTCGTGTATTGCAACACTTAAGGCGCGCTTTGCGCAGAACGGAAATGTCAAGGTTGCTATACTTCCCGATAAATACCCGCAGGGTGCAGAGAAGGTTCTTATTTATAATACAACAAAGCGTGTTGTTGGTGAGGGCAAGCTTCCTGCCGATGTGGGAGTGATTGTTATTAATGTCACAACGCTTGCCTTTATTGCAAAATATATTGAGACAGGTATGCCCCTTGTCAGCCGCTCGGTTACCCTTGACGGAAGCGCTCTTGCAGAGCCCAAGAATATTACTGTTCCGCTTGGCACATCTCTTGAGGCGCTTATTGAGTTCGGTGGCGGATTTTCCGAGAAGCCCGGCAAGGTGCTTTTCGGCGGACCTATGATGGGATATGCGGCGTGCTCGCTTAAAGAGCCCGTTGTAAAGACAACAAGCCTTGTGCTCGCACTTAATGTCAAGGACTCAAAGGTAGGAGAGGAGACCGCTTGCATCCGCTGTGGCAGATGTGTTGAGGTATGTCCTATGAATCTCAATGCGGCGGCATATTCAAATGCGTTGACCATTGAGAATAAGGAGGAGAGAATAGAGGCGTTTAAGAAGCATAAGGTCATGCTCTGTATGGAGTGTGGCTCGTGTGCATCTGTTTGCCCTGCAAGCCGTCCTCTCGTTCAGAATAGCCGTCTGGCTAAAAATGAGCTTCGCGCTCACAACGCCTATCAGGCGTCGCTTAAGAAATAAGGAGGAAGAGCTATGGAAAATTTAATAGTAACCTCTTCACCGCACCTTTATAAGAAGGATACCACAAGCAGAATAATGCTTGATGTTATCATCGCACTTCTTCCTGCGGCGGTGGCGGCAGTAGTGCTCTTCGGACTTCGCGCGCTGCTTATCATATGCACCTGCGTTGCCGTATCTGTGCTTTCCGAATTTGTATTCAACCTCATAATCAAGAAAAAACAGACTATCGGTGACCTCAGCGCCGTTGTTACCGGACTTTTGCTCGGACTTAACCTTTCGGCAAAGGTTGGCGTGTGGCAGTGTATTGTCGGCTCGGTATTTGCTATAGTTATCGTAAAGTGTGTTTTCGGCGGTATCGGCTGTAATTTTGCAAATCCCGCAGTAACTGCAAGAATTTTCTTGCTTGTATGCTTCAGCTCAACTGTTGCGGGAGGTGCAGCGGCAGGCGCTGCCGACCTTGTTGCAAGTGCAACTCCGCTTGAGATACTTTCAAACGGTAACGGAATGCTTCCAAGCATTGCTGATATGTTCCTCGGCAACCGCGGAGGTTCTATCGGCGAGGTTTGTGCTGCAGCGCTTCTTTTGGGCTTTGCTTACCTGCTTATCAGACGCGTTATAAGCTGGCATACCCCTGTTGTGATGGTTGCAACAGTTTTCGTTCTGTCTCTTATCATCAAGCAGGATCTTATGTTCTCTGTATATCAGGTGCTTTCGGGCGGACTTCTGCTTGGCGCAATATTTATGGCGACCGATTATGTCACAACCCCCACAACGAAACTTGGCAAGGTCATCTTTGGTGTCGGCTGTGGAATAATCACCGTGCTTATAAGATTTTGGGGCTCTTATCCCGAGGGTGTTTCCTTTGCAATACTCTTTATGAATATCCTTACTCCCTACATAGATAAGCTCTGCGCGCCCCGCGCGTTTGGAGGTGCAGAGAATGAATAAAGCAAAGCTTATGCCCACTATCGTTCTTGGTTCTATCTGTATAGTGGTTGCACTCCTTCTTTCAACTATAAATCTTGTGACCGCGCCGATAATTAAGGCAGCGGCTGACAAAAAGGCAAACGAAACACTTGTTGTCGTTCTCCCCGAGGGTGAGGATTTTGAGGAGATAGATCTCTCCACAGTAGCCCTTCCCCCAAGCGTTACAAAGGCGTTCAAAGAGACAGGTGGCAAGGGATATGTATTTGAGGTAACCTCGGCGGGATATAAGTCGGGACTTGTTATCATGTGTGGTATTGACGCCGAGGGCAAGATCACGGGTTCGAAGTATACTGCGTCCGGCGAGACCTACGGAGCCGAGATAAAGCTTGACGGAATGTATAACGGACAGACCCCCGATACATTTGCTCCGCAGGCAGTCTCAGGCGCGACAAAAACAAGCGGCGGTTACCGCGATGCTATAAAGGCAGCTCTTGATGCTTTTGTGGTTATGAGTGGCGGAACGGTAGATTTCCGTGACGAAAATACGATAATTCAAGATAATTGCAATCTCGCACTCGGTACAGAGGGCATGACATTTGAAAAATGGTTTGCGCTTGAAGAGCTTGGTGTTGATGCACTTTATATTAGTGGCAGAATACAAGTTGCGCTTGTGGACGGCTACTATGTTGGAATCGACCTTGACGGAACTGTATTGACAAATGGAGTGAATGCCGAGACAGGCGTGCTTGAGCCGATAAGTGATGAGATCTATGTAACTGTAGAAAACGCTTATGTTATTTACAGTGGGGTAACGCTTACCGAGGTAGCGCTTCCCGAGGGTGTAAATAAGAATGTGCTTTCGGCTTATCGCACGACAAGCGGAAACTATATGTTTGAGCTTCAGGCAGCGGGATACGGAATAGAAGGTGATTGGAACACCTCGGGCGAATATATAAAGCTTAAGGTTGTGATATCACCTGATGGCAAGATAATCTCTACTCTTACGACTTATCAGAATGAGTCGGAGGGAATCGGTGATATATGCGCTGATCCCTCATATTATGAGAGCTTCAACGGAAGGGAAGCATCCACCTATAAGGATGTAGAGAATGTTACGGGTGCGACTGTCACAACAAGAGGCTACAAGAGGGCAATAGGATATGCCTTTGACGCCTTTGAAAAAATTACAGGAGGTACAGGGAATGAGTAATAACAAAAAGCTTTCTGTAATGCTCAGCGGCATTATAGCCGAGAACCCTGTTCTTGTTCTTGTGCTCGGCACATGTCCTTTTTTGGCAACGACAAAAAGCGTTATCTCCGCATTCTCTATGGGAATTGCGGCAATGATAGTTCTTATCTGCTCGAACGCCGTTATATCGGCACTCCGCAAGATCATTCCCGATACCGTAAGAGTTCCTTGCTATATCGTTATTATCGCGGGCTTTGTTACAGCTGTTCAGATGCTGCTTCAAGCGTATCTGCCGTCAATATACGAGATGCTTGGCGTTTATCTTGCGCTCATCGTTGTTAACTGTATTATTCTTGGCCGTGCCGAGATGTTTGCAAGAAAAAATCCTGTTATAGATTCGATCTTTGACGGAATCGGTATGGGACTTGGCTTCCTTCTCGCGCTTCTTCTTATGGCAACCATTAGAGAGGTGCTCGGCATTGGTAGCTTTGCAGGTATAGATATACCCTTCCTCAAGAATTTCTGTATCCCGATACTTGTTGAGGCTCCCGGCGGATACATGGTATTCGGAATACTCATTGCTATTATGAATAAGATAAAGGCAAAGAGTGGCGGAGTAAAGAGAAAGAGCTTTGGTTGTGAGGGATGTCCTACAGCCAATGTCTGCGGTAAGACTTCCTGCGCAATTGCTGAAGATAACGGAAAGGAGGGCGAGGCTAATGCTTAAAGAGCTTATTCTTATCCTTATGGCAGGTGTGCTTATTGAGAACTATGTTCTTCAGCAGTTCCTTGGCATCTGTCCCTTCCTTGGCGTTTCCAAAAAGGTAAATCAGGCAACGGGAATGGGCGTTGCGGTCATCTTCGTTATGCTTTTTGCAACGGCGGCAACATGGCCTATATACACCTATGTGCTCGTTCCTATGAAGCTTGAGTTTTTGCAGATAATCGTATTTATTCTCGTTATCGCAACTCTCGTTCAGTTTGTTGAGATAATTCTTAAGAGATTTATACCTTCTCTCTTTAAGGCACTTGGCGTTTATCTGCCCCTTATTACAACAAACTGTGCCGTGCTTGGTGTGGCACTTCAGAACATCACTGACGGATACAATTTCGTTGAGTCGATGGTCTCCTCCCTCGGTGTTGGACTTGGATTTTTACTTGCGATGCTTCTCTTCGCGGGAGTTCGTATGAGAGTTGACGGCTGTCCCGCACCCAAAGTATTCAAGAATCTTCCCGTAACGCTCATTGCCGCTTCTATTGTCGCACTTGCCTTCTATGGCTTTGCTGGCGTTGTGGAAAATATGCTTGCATAAGGGAGGTTGATATATGGAAATTATAATATCTGTACTTATTTGTCTTGCTATCGCGGCAGTTTGCGCTGTGCTTCTCACACTTGCATCGCATTTTTTTGCGGTCAAGGAAGATGAGAAGGCGGTTGCTATAAGAGATTGCCTGCCTGGAGCAAACTGCGGAGCCTGTGGATATAGCGGCTGTGACGGATACGCAAAAGCACTTTCCGAAGGCTCTACCGATGCAACAAATCTTTGCATTCCCGGTGGTGATGGTTGCGCAAAGCAGATTGCTCAGGTACTTGGAGTTGAGGCTGCGGTGGTCATTGAGCAGGTGGCATATGTTGCCTGCAACGGTAGATGCGATACACCTACAAAGAAATATGATTACCAAGGCAAAAAATCCTGCCGTGTGGCAAATATGAGCTATGCGGGCGACCGCTTCTGCTCATTTGCATGTCTTGGATACGGTGACTGCGTTGCCGCTTGTCCCGAGAATGCAATCATTATAGATGAGGGCGTTGCAAGGGTAGATCCCCAAAAGTGTATAGGCTGCGGCATATGTACAAGAACCTGCCCCAACGGAATAATTCATCTTGTGCCCGATACAGTAAGGGTGGTCGTTGAGTGTTCAAATCACGACAAGGGCGCGCAGACGCGTAAATACTGTATAAACGGCTGCATAGGCTGCGGAAAGTGCCAGAAGAACTGTCCGCACGATGCTATAAAGGTGGTTAACAACCTTGCCGTAATCGATTATGAAAAGTGTACGGGATGCGGAAATTGCGTCAGCGTTTGTCCCGTCAAGTGCATCCACGAGGGTAATTTTATCTGCGGAGCGCACTGGTAAGATAATGGGGAGGAGTCAATGAATATGAGAAGAGAGCAAAACAGAGAAAAGGGCAGAGCCGCTTTGCGTTTTGATGTTATTCTCATATCCGGGCTCCTCCTTATTTCTCTTGTTCTTCTTTCCCTCTGGCTTATAATGCGAGAGGAGGGAGGAATTGTTACCGTTGAGATCGGCGGAGAGAAGGTTGCAGAATACAGCCTTTTGATTGATGGAGAATATTCTCTTAATGGTGGCACGAATATTCTTGTGATTGAAAACGGGGAGGCATATCTTTCATATGCCGATTGCCCCGACCACACCTGTGTGAGAACGGGGAAAATAAAATATACGGGGCAGAGCATCAGCTGCCTTCCTAACAGATTGAGCGTGACTGTGAGGTCGGCTCAGGATGAAGTAGACTTGATTTCTTAAAGGAGATAACATTTTGAATAAAACAAGAAGGCTTACGGCATTTGCGCTTACCGCCACACTTGCTATGATACTCTCCTTTATTGAGAGTCAGATACCCGCATTTGTGGCAATTCCGGGTGTAAAGATCGGTCTTGCGAATATTGCCGTTATTTTTACTCTTTATCGCTTTGGAGCGCCGCATGCAATAACGGTATCCTTTATACGAATTATTGCCGTATCAATGCTTTTCGGAACGCCAATGAGCGCAATATACAGCCTCGGAGGCGCGATCTTAAGCTTCTTGGTTATGGTACTGCTGAAAAAAACAACGCTTTTCTCCAAGGTAGGAGTAAGCGTTGCGGGTGGAGTAGCACATAATATAGGACAGACGCTCGTGGCGTGCATATTACTTGAAACAAATCTTATAATTTATTATCTGCCTTTTTTGCTTTTGTCGGGAACACTTGCGGGCATTGCTGTTGGTGTTGTATCGGCTATACTTATAAAGCGAGTGAAGCTAAATAAAAAAGACTGCTGAATATCAGCAGTCTTTTTTATTTAGCAATCAGTCCTCGGCAGGGACCAACGAATAGTGTGCGTAATCAAAGGGATTGCTTGCAATATTTGCCTCAAAGTATGCGGTAAATGCCTCGTTTGCATCGTTCACTACGAACTCAACTGTCTCTGCGCCAAGCTGTGCGAAAGCAGCATCGCCAACAGAAAGAGCAGAGGCGTTTATGTAGAGCTTTGCAAGTGCATCGCAACCGTAGAAGGCAGCATCACCTACCGATGTAACCGATGCGGGAATAGCAATCTCTGTAAGTGCGTCACAGTTCCAGAAGGAAGCTGTTCCAATAGATGTAAGTGTCTCGGGGATGGTTATATTCTCAAGTGCTACACAGTCCCAGAAAAGCTGGTCTGCAATCGCGGTAAGCCCTGCAGGAAGAGTTACCTTCTTAAGAGAGGAGCAGTTGTGGAAAGCACTTGTGCCGATCTCTGTAATACTGTTGGGAAGTGTTATCTCGGTGAGAGAATCACAGTCATAGAAAGCAAAGTCTGCGATATATGTTACCGAGTCGGGTATGGTTATTGCGTTGAGTGTTGCACAGGACTTAAAGGCATCTGCCTCAATTCCTGTGACCTTTATGTAGACAAGCTCACCGTTCTCATCCTCTCCGCTGGGGATCATTTCGGGGATCTCAACGGCATGGAGTGAGGATGAGTAGGACTGATACCCTGTGATGGAGTAATATCCGTTTTTGTTTATCTCATATGTAAAATAGCCTGTACCTTCGTTGTTTGTGTAAAGATTCTCGCTCGTTGTCTGAAGACTGCTTTCACCCTCATCCTCCTTATTACCGCAGGCAACAAGGGTAAGTATCATAAGAGTGGCGAGGAGAATTGCCAAAAATTTCTTCATTTGGTGACCTCCAAAAAACAATTGTAAATATATAATAATTATACCTCACAAAACAAAAAATGTCAATAGAAAAGACGCAATAATCTTTTTTAGATTCTCTTCGGTTGACAGAAGGGGAATTTCGGTATATAATATTTTCGTAGGATAGGAGGTGGGAATATGGCATTTGATACAAGCACGCGGATAACCGCCATAAACGGCGTTGGCAAGGTGAAGGCAGAGGCATACGCACGCATGGGGGTGACCAATATTGGCGAGCTTCTTTTGCACTATCCGCGCGGATATGAGGACAGAGCCGATATAGTAACTCTGGCCGAGGCGGCAGAGCGAATGGGCAAGAGTGCGCTTATCCTTTGTGTTGCCACATCTCCGAGAGTCCATATGATACGACGCGGCATGAGCCTTCTTAAATTCAGAGCTTATGACGATAGCGGAAGCGCCGAAATAACATTTTTTAACCAGAATTATCTCAAAACCGTTTTTGAACTTGGCAAGGAATACCGCTTCTACGGTGCTGTTGAGAAAAAGGGAAATAAATATTTCATTTCCTCGCCCGACTATGAGGAGTATAGCGAGGGTGCAGAGCTTTTGCCGCTTATGCCAGTTTACTCGCTTACCGAGGGCATCAGTCGCAAACAGATAATGAAGGATATGCGTGCCGCAGTTCTTGGCTGTGCCGCAGAAGGCGCGGTCAGGGATATACTTCCCGAGGAGCTTCGCAGAGAAAATAAGCTCTGCACTCTTTCGTTTGCCCTCAAAAATATACATTTTCCAACCGATTATGTCGCACTTGCGGCGGCAAAGAAGAGACTTATCTATGATGAATTTCTCACCTTTGCGCTCGGCATTTCGGTGGAAGGCAAAAAAAACAAAAAAAGAGAGGCGCCGCCTCTTATTGATAATGATATTACAGAGCTGCTTGAGCGACTTCCGTATGAGCTTACGGACGCGCAAAGGAGAGTTTGCGAGGATATAAAGTGCGATATGTCACGCGATGTCGCAATGAGCAGAATGGTCGTCGGAGATGTTGGAAGCGGTAAGACCGTATGTGCAGCGGTGGCAATGTATATTGCCGTCAAAAACGGTAGACAGGCGGCACTGATGGCTCCAACCGAGATACTTGCAAGACAGCATTTTGCCGACCTTTCGGAGCTTTTTAGCGGTCTTGGAATTTGCTGTGAGCTTCTTTGCGGCTCGCTCACCGCGGCACAAAAGAGAAAGATACACGCGCGTCTTTCGGGTGAGAGTGGCGAGAAAATTGATATCGTTATCGGTACACACGCGCTATTGTCGGAGGGCGTTGACTTTGCATTGCCCGCACTTATCGTTACCGATGAACAGCATCGCTTTGGTGTAAGACAGCGCGCACTTCTTTCCGAGAAAAATGACAGAGCACATATGCTTGTTATGAGTGCAACGCCTATCCCGCGTTCTCTCGCACTTGCGGTGTACGGAGACCTTGATACCTCAAGGATAGACGAAATGCCTCCCGGTCGGCAGAGGGTGGATACCTTTGTGGTTGACGAAAGCTACCGTGAGCGCCTTAATGCATTTATTGAAAATCAGACTGCTGACGGAGGACAGGTGTATATAGTATGTCCCTCAATTGAGGAGGCCGACGAGGAGGAGCGCACCGACCTTACCCTTGGTGACATTGATTTTGAGGGTAATCTTTCAAAAAAGAAGGAGCTTCGTGCGGCTGTGCCCTATACCGACGAGCTGAAAAAGCGCTTTCCCGAGCTTTGTGTGGAATTTATTCACGGCAAGCTCAAGAGCGAAAAGAAGGATAAGATAATGCTTGACTTCGCGGCAGGTAAGATTGATGTGCTTGTTTCAACCACGGTTATTGAGGTCGGTGTAAATGTGCCGAACGCCTCGCTTATGATAGTTGAGAATGCCGAGAGATTTGGTCTTTCCCAGCTCCACCAGCTACGCGGACGCGTTGGACGAGGCAATCGCAAGTCATATTGCGTGCTTGTTTCGGAGGAGGCGGGCAAGGATAGCACGGCGGGTGAGCGCCTCAAGATAATGCGAGAGTGTTATGACGGTTACGAGATAGCAGAGAGAGACCTTGTTATGCGTGGCCCCGGTGATTTTGTTAAGAGTGCCACAGATGACCGTATAAGGCAGAGTGGAGGCATCAAATTCCGACTTGCCGAGCTTTGTGATGATACAGGACTTCTCAAAAAGGCATTTGCAGATGCATCCCGTCTGCTTAACGAAAGTCCAGAGCTTGATGCATATCCCGAGCTTAAGAGCGCTGTGAATGAGCTCTTTTCACTTGATTCAACCGAAATAAGTTAATATATTTGCCCCTATGGTTATATAATTTAGTAACCGATAGGGAAGGAGGGGAGCCGCCTTGCGGCTCCCATTTTTTTATGCTTGAATACAAAGAAAAGAAAAAAAGACTTTTTTATGAGGGCAGAGAGCTTGCATCCTTTCGCGCAAGCTATCCTGTGTTTGATGAATACAATAAAATAAGTGCCTTTTATGAGGAGATGACCGAGCACGCGCTTGAGTGGTTCTGCGGAACCTTTTACGATGGTGTTCTTGAGGACTATAAAAAAATCAGCAATATTCAGGAGCGCTTTTCCTATAAGCCTTTCATCTACCGAGCAGATTTTTTTGTAGGGCAGAATGATGGGAAGCTTTTGTCGGTAAAATGCGATGTGCGCCTATTCAAAAAGAGTGGCGATGAGCTTTCCCATTTTTGTGATGCACAGTGCTTTGAACTTCAAAGTGAGCTAATGTTGCCTCCCTCAAGAGCTCTCAAAAAATATTGCCGCAGAGCGCCAAAATGGGCGCGCTCTACGGCAAAAAGGTCATCTGTTTTTATAGATGAGGGCAGGGTGCATGTGCTGTCCTCTGACGAGTGGCTCGTTATTTAGAAGCGTCCTCTACGGGCTTGACAAAACAGACCTTTGTTATTACCACCTTTTCAAGTGGTCTGTTATTATAGGGGTTTGTGGGTGTTGTTGCTATCTTGTCAACCACTTCAATTCCGTATACGACCTTTCCAAATGCGGCATAAAGACCGTCAAGATCGCGGCCATATGTGTCCTCATGCATAATGAAGAACTGTGAGGATGCCGAATCAAAAACATTCGTGCGCGCCATAGAGATAACACCTCTTGTGTGGGGAAGGTCGTTATTAATACCATTTGCCGCGAATTCGCCTTTGATGGAAGGACAGTCTTTCTCTCTATATTCTTCGTCAAATCCGCCACCCTGTATCATAAACTCTTCTATGATACGGTGGAATATAAGTCCGTCATAAAAGCTATCTGCAACAAGTCCCTTGAAATTTTCAACAGTGATGGGTGCTACCTCGGGATAGAGCTCAACAACTATCTTGCCGAACTTCTTGACATCAATAAGGACAAGATTTGTTACCTCATCTGTCTTTTCGTACGGTATCTTTTCTCCGCAAGCGGTAAGCGAGATTGCAAGAAGAACGATGCAAAGCAACAAGCAAATAAATTTTTTCATATCTTCACCTCAAATAATTGATAAAAACATTATACCAATTTTCTCTCTCTTTGTCAATGATTTGAGGAGTTAAAGATATATTTTGGAGTTCTGCGAGTCATACTATTTGCGAAAAAACAATTATCGGGAGCAACTATGGAAAATAAAAGGTCATCTTTTGCCGAAAGGCTTTTGTTTGTGGGTGGGATACTGATCATTGGATATCTTTTATTTAAGTATGCCATATCGGTATTTCTGCCCTTTGTGATAGCGTATTTTATCTCATGCGCTATATTTCCACTCTCACGCACGGTGTCAAAAAAGCTCAAGCTACCTCCTCGCCTTGTTGGGGCTACTTTTGTTATCCTGCTCGTTGCCATCACAATGGGGATTATTTATCTTGCCGTTACCCGACTTGTAAGTGAAGCTACATCTCTTATAGCGCGCTTTGAGAGCGACGGAGCGATTTTTGAGGGAATCACGCGTGTGGGAGAGAGGATAAGGAGTTTTTTCTCGCAATTTACACTTTTAAACAGACTTGAAGAAGCATTTGGCGTTGAGAATATCGGTGCCCGTCTTTTTTCTGCACTTGCTGAAAGCATCTACGCAATGATCGCAAAAATACCGCAAGCGGTAGGCTCGCTTGTCGGTAAGACTCCGCAGATATTTATAGGAGTTTTTGTTGCAATAATGGCTTCGTACTATTTTGTAGGAGAGAGGGAAAGAATATCGGAATATTTAAGGCAGCTGCTTCCGTCCGCTGCCTCGCGATACGCCGTAAGCGGAGCGCGTGCGCTTAAGAGATACGCGCGGGCGTATCTTTATCTTATGCTTATCACCTTCGGGGAGACCTTTTTAGGGCTTGCCTTTCTCGGTGTTAGATACTCTTTTCTTATAGCGCTCGCTATTGCGGTAGTGGATATTTTACCCGTACTCGGTGCGGGAACAGTTCTCATTCCGTGGTCACTTATCTCATTTTTTATGGGTGATGGTCACCTCGCGTTAGGTCTTATTATTCTTTATGGAATAATGACTGTGATAAGACAGCTGTGTGAGCCGAAAATAATTGGAGACAGCCTTGGGCTTCACCCCTTGGCATCGCTTTTTTCGGTGTATGCCGGCTTCAGACTTTTCGGTATCCTTGGAATGATATTGGGCCCCGCCGCCGCACTGATGATAAAGGAATTCATCGGTAGCGGGGCAGAGCCCGAATTAAAAGGTCAGTAATATTTATTTCTTAAGCTCCTTGGTGAGCTCTATAGCTGCGTTTACACAAATGTCTTCAATGTCGGGGTTTGCGTCGGTGTCAACGCCCATACCGCCGTAAGGAATAGCTTCTCTTGTGGGAATATAGCTTACCCAACCGTTTGTGTTGCAGGATGTGATAGTCATACCGTAAGCCGAGCCTGCCTTAACGCGTCTGCCTATTTCTGTGTAGGGCTCTCCGGGGAAGCCGACAAAGCCAAATCCGCCGAGCGAAATGCTTGTAATGTGGAGATCAAAGGTATGTCTTGATGCGTGTGCGGGGACATTTGCCTCTATCTGCTTAAAAGCTATCTTATCGCACTCGACCTCTTTTGCATAGGTATATACCGAAAGAACGCCGCCTGCGATAACGCGACCCATATGACGGATACGCTCATATCTCGGACCGGGCTTTGTGGTAAGGCCGCGGCAGGTGGTGTCACCCTGCGCGCCGTTGAAGTATATAACTTTTGCGCCGAGACCGTCAGCCTCGTCAGAGAGCGCCTGCTCAAGAGTAAGTCTTGTGAAGTGGATAAAGTCTGCTGAGAACATTGTGCCACCGATGCAGTCGGGGTGGGTCTGGAAGTTTACTATTGCGATGTCGGGCTTGCCCTCACGCTCTATCTTAACAAGCTGAACATTCTCGTCGGGAGTTCCCTGGGGGCAAAGTATCTCGGGATCGTTCATAGCAGGGTTTGTCTTTCCGCTTCCGTCCTTCATAATGAAGCGACGAACGAAGGAGATGCCCTTTGCCTCACCGATAGCTGTGTAGAACTTTGCCTCCGCCATATCTGCAATAGCAAAGCTTACCGCATCGGTAATTCTCTTGTAGAGATAGTTTACATACTCGGGGCAGGGTGTAAAGAGGATTCCCGATACCTCAGGACCCGTGTGAGTGTGTGTTGCGTGAACGAGAATTGCATCGGGGTCAAGTCCTGTTTTCTCTGCTACAAGATTTCTTATCTCAACGGTCGTCCCTCTTGTAAGCTCAAGAATGTCAAGCGATATTGCCGCAACGGTTCTCTCACCGTCATTGAATGCAACTGCTGTTGCGTAAAGCTCGTCAAGAATGCCTGTGGAAATTCTCGGCTGGTGGTAGCCCGAAATAACATCACCAAGTCCGGGAGTTATCTCAAGTCTTGCATATCCTGCTTTCATTACTTTTACCTCTCTATAGTAATTTATTTGATTTCTTTAAGTTCTTTTGTCAGAGCGACTGCCGTGTTTACCGTGATATCCTCAATATCGGGGTTTGCGTTGGGGTTTACGCCAAGACCACCGTAGGGAATAGCCTCTCTTGTGGGAATGTAGCTTACCCAGCCGTTGGTATTGCAGGAGGTGATAGTGAGCTCGTAAGCCGAGCCTGCCTTAACTCTTCTGCCTATCTCAGTATAAGGCTCACCGGGGAAGCCTACAAAGCCGATGTCACCAACGCGAAGGCTTGTGATATGAAGATCTGTACCGCCCCAATTTTCGGTTGCGGGAACATTTACATCGGTCTGCTTGAAGGAAACCTTGTCGGCAGTTACCTCCTTTGCATATGTATAAGCACTGAGCACAGCGCCCGCGATAGTACGGCCTGTGTGTCTTGCAAGAGTATAATCGTGCTTGGGGTTAGTTATATCAATACAGCAGGTGTCTCCCTGCGCACCGTTAAAGTATGCCACCTTTGCGCCCTTGCCGCCTGCAACATCGCAAAGTGCCTGCTCAAGCGTGAGACGGACAAAGTGAATAAAGTCGGAGGAGAATTTTGTGCCGCCGATTGAGTGCGGATGAGTCTGGAAGTTTACGATTGCGATATCGTGTGCTCCCTCGCGCTCTATCTTGATAAGCTGTACATTTTCATCAGGTGTGCCCTGTGTACGGACAACGGGATCTGTTGATCTCGGGTGTGTTTTGACTGTGCCGTCCTCCATAAAGAATCTGCGGATGAAGGATATGCCCTTTGCCTCTGCTATACCGACAGAGATCTTTGCTTCCTTCATATCTGCAATAGCAAAGCCAACAGCATCACACATTCTCTTGAAAAGATAGTTTACATATTCCGCGGAGGGAGTAAACATAATTCCCGAGACCTCGGGGCCTGTGTGGGTGTGTGTTGAGTGAACGAGAATTGCATCGGGATCAAGACCGTGTTTCTCGGCTATCATGCCTCTCAAATAGTCGGTATCTCTCTTCAAAAGCTCAAGAATGTCATTGGTTATTGCAACAACGGTATTTTCTCCGTCAGAAAATGCCACTGCTGTGGTATACTGTGCATCAAGTATGCCATCAGATATTCTCGGCTCGTGGAGACCCGAAATTATGTCTCCAAGACCTGCGGTTATTTCAAGTCTTGCGTATCCTGCCTTCATAAAAAGCTCCTCCTTGGGATTAGTGATTTAATACACGAATATTTTATCATCAATATTTTAAAATGTCAATAAATATAAGAAAAAAAGAGGCTTTTTTTTAAGTGATTTTTCACACAAAAAAGCCTCTTTTGTTTTTTAATATGAATTATTCAAACAAAGGAGTGGAAAGGTATCTGTCTCCTGTGTCGGGAAGAATGACCACGATTCGCTTGCCAAGATTTTTCTTGTCCTCTGTAAGAGCGAGTGCAACCGAGAGTGCCGCGCCCGAGGTAATGCCGCAAAGCAGACCCTCGGTGCGTGCAAGACTGCGCGCTGCGCCGTATGCATCTGCTTCGCTTATTGTCATTATGCGGTCAATTACGCTCATGTCAAGATTTTCGGGAACAAAATTCGCGCCAATGCCCTGAAGTCCGTGAACTCCTGTGCGTCCCTTTGAGAGAAGAGGAGAGGAGGATGGCTCAAATGCGATTATCTCAATGCTTGGATTTCTCTCCTTGAGATAAGCACCGATGCCCGATATTGTGCCTCCTGTACCTGCGCCCGCTACAAGAATATCTATTTTTCCCTCTGTATCCTCATATATCTCGGGGCCTGTTGTTGTCTTGTGAGCGAGAGGATTTGCGGGATTAGAAAACTGCGAAGCAAGAAAGGCTCCGTCTATCGTGCGTGCAAGCTCCTCTGCCTTATCGTTTGCGCCCTTCATTCCAAGGGAGCCGTCTGTAAGCACGATCTCTGCTCCGTATGCCGCAAGGAGCTTTCTTCGCTCAACCGTCATCGTCTCGGGCATGGTGAGAATAACTCTGTAGCCGAGCGAGGCGCCAATCGCGGCAAGTCCTATGCCTGTGTTACCGCTTGTTGACTCAATTATTACGGAGCCCTCCTTGAGAAGTCCGTCCTTCTCTGCGTTCTTTATGAGTGAGAGGGCAGTTCTGTCCTTGATGCTTCCTGCAGGATTGAGATATTCAAGCTTACACAAAAGATCAATGCTCTCGGGAACATTGTTTGCCTTGCAGAAGCGGCTGGGGCGGAAAAGGGGAGTTTTACCAACAAGCTCTTCTATCGAACTATAAATCATAATTTTTCTCCATTAAAAATTAAAAGTCGTACATAGTGGTGAGAGACTATGTACGACCAATAATTACATATTGTTAAGTGCCTTTGTAAACTGACTCTTCTTGCGAGCTGCTGCGTTCTTATGGATGATGCCGCGAGCTGCTGCCTGATCGATCTTCTTTACAGCTGCCTTATATGTTGTCTGTGCAAGAGCCTCGTCACCTGCTGCGAGAGCGGCCTGATACTTCTTTACATCAGTCTTGAGCTGTGAACGGAACATCTTGTTCTGAAGAGCCTTTGTCTGGTTAACAAGAATACGCTTCTTTGCGCTCTTAATGTTTGCCATCAGTTTTTACCTCCATCAATAATAACATAAATAAGTCTTGATGCGAGCATGAGAGGGTGCACGCATTTTCGTCCATACATTTTAGTATAATACCACAAACAAGAAAATAAATCAAGGGTTTTTTGATATTTTTTCAAAAAAAATTATTTTTTCGCAAATTTGCTGTATTACACAAGGTTTTTGAGCTCTTTTGCAAGATCGATCGCGGAGTTTACGCATATATCCTCAATGTCGGGGTTGGCATCTGTATCAACACCCAGACCGCCGTAGGGGATAGCCTCTCTTGTGGGAATGTAACTTACCCAACCGTTTGTATTACACGAGGGAATTACGATAGCGTAGGGAGCGCCCGCCTTGACTCTTCTGCCTATCTCGGCATAAGGCTCACCGGGGAATCCAATGAAAGCGATCTCACCCACTGCAAGACATGTGAGGTGAAGAAGCTTTACGGGCTTGCCCTGATATTCGGGAACGACAGCGTCGATCTGCTTGTATGCTATCTTCTCGCATGCGATCTCTTCTGCATAGGTATAGCAGGTAAGAACGGCAGCAGAGATAAGACGGCCTACATGGCGGAGCATGTGATTGTAGCGCGAGCCGGGGTGTTTGGAATATCCGATGTGGTTGGAGTCGCCCTGCGCACCGTTGAAGTATGCAACTATTGCGCCCTTGCCGTCAGCCTCATCCTGAAGTGCCTGTTCAAGAGTAAGTCTTACGAAGTGAACAAAGTCGGCCGAGATCTTCGTGCCGCCAAGGCTTGCAGGGTGAACCTGGAAGTTGACGACTGCGATGTCGGGCTTGCCCTCACGGACTATCTTAAGAAGCTGTACCGTCTCGTCGGGAGTGCCCTGTGTGCCAACAACATCGGGGTCGCCCCAAGCGGCATTAGTCTTAACGGTTCCGTCCTTCATCCAAAAGCGGCGGATAAAGGTAGCTCCGGGAGCCTCGCCTCTGCCGATGAAGAATTTTGCATCGGTCATATCCTCCATAGCAAACTTAACCGCATCTGCAATTCTGTTAAAGAGGTAGCTTACATAAGCGGGGTCGGGAGTGTGCATAATGCCCGATACCTCGGGACCCGTGTGGGTGTGTATAGAGTGAACAAGCACTGCATCTGCATCAAGACCTGTTTTCTCGGAAACGAGAGCGCGGATAGCGTCTGTGTCTCTCTTCGCGAGCTCAAGGATATCAAGCGTGATAGCTACAACAGTCTTTTCACCATCGTTAAATGCGATGGCTGTAGCATAGAGGTCATCAAGTATTCCCGTAGAGATAACGGGCTTGTGTCCACCTGAAATTACTCCGCCGATAGGGGGTGTTATCTGAACTCTTGAAATTCCTGCTTTCATAATTTTGTTCCTTTCACATATGTATAATTATTTTGTTTCGTTCTTAACTTCTTTGAGAAGTCTTTCTGCCGTGTCTATCATTGCTCCCGCAACTCCGGGGAGGAAAAGGGAGCTTGTGCCCTCGTAGCCCTTGTGAATAAGTGCATCATCGGTCGGGAAATATCCTTCTGAACCGTTGGCGTTGCAACAGGGAATTGTCATAGCAAACGGAGAGTTTTTCTTTGTCTCTGTTCCTATTTTCGTAAAGGGCTCACCGGGGAAGCCGATAAAGGCTACATCTCCAAATCCCACGACAACAACATTAAGGTCTACCCAAGGCTCGACGTTCTCAAGGCGAAGATATCTTCTCGCCTCAACTACCTCGGTGGGAATGCCTCTCTTATCCTCGGCATCAAGAAATTCCTGATTTCTCTTTCTTGCCCACTCTACCTGCTCGGGAGTGCCCTTGTTTACGGCAACCTTTGCAAAGAGCTGCTTGTAAAATACCTTATCGGAGTTAACCTCCTCGGCATAGTCGTACATCTGCATAACGGCACCCGCGAGCGCACGTCCGATGTATCTCGAGTGCTCAACTCCGCGACGTCCCTGTTTTGAGAGAGTCTTTGTAACGGGGTCGAAGCGGTCGGAGGTAGCGACGTCGCCCTGCGCGCCGTTGAAGAATATGGTGCGAAGACCCTTGCCGTCGGCAACGTCAGCCATAGCTTGCTCAAGATATATGCGGAGGAAGCCCGGCCAGTCGGGGCATATTTTCGTGCCGCCGATAACGTCGGGGTGTGTACCGAAGTTGACAATTGCGATGTCAGGTGCGCCCGCACGCTTCAGACGGACGAGCTGTACCGTCTCGTCGACCTCACCTGCGGGACCCTCAACAGTAGTTCCCTGAGGGGGATTTGTAGAAATGGTGCCGTCGGGCATACGGAAACGACGCAGGAAGGATATCCCCTCACATTTTCTGCGTGCAATGTGTGCTGTTGCTTCCTTCATATCCTCAATGGCAAACATAGCCGAGTCGCAGATCTTCTTGTGGAAGAAATCAATGTAGTCGGGGTCACACTTGAAGAAGCTTATTATTTCGCTTATAACAGGCGCGGTATGTGTATGTATGCAGGCAACAAAAACTGCCTCAAAGGGAACTCCTGTGCGCTCTGAAACAAGCTTTCTTATAATGTCGGTGTCCTTCTGAAGGATCTCCGATATGTCAAGGCTTATAGCAATAGCAGTATTCTCGCCGTCGCTGAATGCCAGTGTGTTTACATAAAGTTTTTCAAGTATTCCGTCGGCATATCTCTCACGGTAGTAGCCGTTGAGCACAGCACCGAGGGCAGGTGTGATGTCAAGTCTTGAAAATCCAGCTTTCATTTTTGTCTCCTTGTTTTGCAGTATAGGGCACAGCTTTATGCCCATTATACCTCTTTTTTCATCATCGGGTGTACAATGTTTTCTTTTTTTTGTACAGAAGTCGGGGAAAGGTGCACAAATAAAATATACATATTTTATTATCTTGCAAAGACATTATACCATTGACCATTTTGGTAGTCAAGCGATTATATGATTTTTTTTGATTTTTTTACACCTGACACCCCCGAAAAGATTAAAATATTCAAAAAATAAAAAAAATATTCAAAAAATGCAAGAAAACTCTTGACAACTCTTGACAAGTCTGCTATAATTGTAAACTGCATTATAATTGCTTATTATGCCCAATTTTGCATAAAAGCAAATATTTGCCGCGAAATTTTCTATATAATAATATACGCAATTTCGGGCAAATAGGACACTTTCTGTGACCGTGAGCAGGGGTGTCTGATGTGATTATTACTTTGAATGGAGTGATTGAATTAATGGTCAATGTAAAAGAGCAGAAGCTTGGACAGAACACGAGAATGAGCTTCCAGAGGTCGCGCTTTTCTCTTGAGCTTCCCAATCTTGTGGAGGTTCAGACAAAGTCTTTCAAGTGGTTCCTTGAGGAGGGACTCAAGGAGGTGCTTCGCGATGTATCTCCCATCACCGATTACTCGGGAAATCTCGTCATAGAGTTTGTTTCGTATTCTCTTGATACGAAGCCGAGATATACGGTAGAGGAGTGCAAGGAAAGAGACGCTAACTATGCGGCTCCTCTTAAGGTCAATGTGCGCCTTACCAACAAGCAGACAGGTGAGGTCAAGGAGACCGACATTTTCATGGGTGAATTCCCTTTGATGACAAAGACAGGTACCTTTGTTATCAACGGCGCCGAGAGAGTTATCGTTTCGCAGATAATCCGTTCTCCCGGAATGTACTATGCTTCCGATATTGATAAATCGGGTAAAACAACATATAACGCAACAATTATACCTTATCGCGGTGCTTGGCTTGAGTATGAGACAGATGTAAACGGTGTTATGTATGTCCGTATAGACAAGAACCGTAAGCTTCCCTTGACCATGTTCATCAGAGCTCTTGGCGTTGAGTCAAGAGAGGATATTTATGCTATGTTCGGCGAGGAGAGTAACCTTACCGCAACACTTGAGAAGGACGAGTGCGAGATGCTCGCTCTTCACAACAACTCCACTGTTGGAGTAGAGGCGCTCAAGGAGATCTACAAGAAGCTTCGTCCTGGCGAGCCTCCCCTTGTTGAGTCTGCACAGACACTTATCAACAATTTCTTCTTTGATGCAAAGAGATATGATATTGCTCCTGTAGGACGCTATAAGTATGATAAGAAGGTAGCACTCCACAGCCGTATCAGAAATCACATTCTTGCAGAGGATGTTTACAGCCGCATCACGGGCGAGCTGCTTTATGAAGAGGGAACACTTCTTACCAACGAGATGGCACACAAGATTGAAAATGCTGCCGTTAATGAGGTAAGGATCAGACTTGACAACGGTGATGTTGTTAAGGTGTTCTCCAACAATACTATCTATCCCGAGCATATCCTCGGCTTCGGTCTTGAGGATTGCGGAGTAAACGAGAAGGCACGCATTCCCGTGCTTCTTGAGATACTTGAGCAGTCGGGCGGAGATGTTGACACAATCAAGGCTATGGCAAAGGAAAGAATTGCCGAGCTTTGTCCCAAGCATATAACAAAGGATGATATTTTTGCGTCTATCAACTATATCCTCGGTCTTACTCATGGCGTGGGCAAGATAGACGATATAGACCACCTCGGAAACCGTCGTATCCGTTCTGTTGGCGAGCAGCTTCAGAACCAGCTCCGTATTGGCTTTACGAGAATGGACAAGATAATCAAGGAGAGAATGACTACTCAGGACAATGAGAAGCTCACTCCCCAGGCGCTTATCAATATCAGACCTGTAACCACCGTTATCCGCGAGTTCTTTGGTTCATCTCAGCTCTCGCAGTTCATGGACCAGAACAACCCTCTCGCAGAGCTTACCCATAAGCGTAGACTTTCTGCTCTCGGTCCCGGCGGTCTTTCGCGTGACAGAGCATCCTTTGATGTTCGAGATGTACACTATACTCACTATGGCCGTATGTGTCCTATTGAGACACCTGAAGGTCCTAACATCGGTCTTATCTCTTATCTTACCACCTATGCGAAGATAAACGATTACGGATTTATTGAGGCACCCTTCAGAAAGATTGTTGACGGACGAGTTACCGATGAGGTCGTTTATATGACGGCTGATGTTGAGGATAACTATGTTATAGTTCCCGCAAACGAGCCCACAGACGAGAACGGTTACTTCCTTAATAAGAGAGTTACCGCTCGCGATAAGGGTGAGTTTATTGAGATAGACGCCGACAAGGTAGACTTTATGGATGTATCGCCCAAGATGGTGGTGTCTGTTGCTACCGCTTGTATTCCTTTCCTTGAGAACGACGATAACTCGCGTGCACTTATGGGATCTAACATGCAGAAGCAGGCAGTTCCGCTTATGGTCACCGATAATCCTATCGTTGGAACAGGTATGGAGCACAAGGCTGCAGTTGACTCGGGTGTCGTTGTCGTTGCAGAGGAGGCAGGCGTTGTTGAGAAGGTAGATGCAACAAAGATAGTTGTTGTTTCTGCTGATGGAACAAAGAAGGTCTATGACCTTATCAAGTTTAAGAGAACCAACCAGGGCACCTGCTACAACCAGCGTCCTCTTGTAAAGAAGGGTGACACAGTTGAGGTAGGACAGGTGATCGCAGATGGTCCCGCAACAGCAAATGGCGAGATCTCGCTCGGTAAGAATGCCCTCATCGGCTTTATGACCTGGGAGGGTTATAACTACGAGGACGCGGTTCTTCTTAACGAAAGACTCGTAAGAGACGATGTTTACACATCGCTTCATATAGAGGAATACACACACGAGGCAAGAGATACAAAGCTCGGTCCGGAGGAGATAACCCGTGAGATACCCAATGTAGGTGAGGACGCACTTAAGGACCTCAATGCTGACGGTATTGTAAAGAAGGGAACAGAGGTTCGCGCAGGTGACATCCTTGTAGGTAAGATCACTCCCAAGGGAGAGACAGAGCTTACCGCGGAGGAGAGACTTCTCCGTGCGATCTTCGGTGAGAAGGCAAGAGAGGTAAGAGACACCTCGCTCCGTCTGCCCCATGGTGAGTCGGGTATCGTTGTTGATGTCAAGGAGTTCTCGCACCAGAATGGTGACGATCTCTCTGCAGGCGTAAACAAGGTAGTTCGTGTATACATTGCACAGAAGAGAAAGATCTCTGTCGGAGACAAGATGGCGGGTCGTCACGGAAATAAGGGTGTCGTTTCGCGCATCCTTCCTCCCGAGGATATGCCCTTCCTTCCCGACGGTACTCCTCTTGATATCGTGCTTAACCCCCTCGGAGTTCCTTCGCGTATGAATATCGGTCAGGTGCTTGAGGTGCATCTTGGTATCGCTGCAAGAAAGCTTGGCTGGAAGATAATGACTCCTGTATTTGACGGAGCAAACGAGAAGGACATCATTGAGTGTCTGCGTATGGCAGGCTTCGCCCGTGACATCTGCCGCGGTGAGAATGTAGACGGCAAGGAGCTCTTCATTGAGACAACTGACGAGGATGGCAAGAAGGATCTTCAGCTTATCCCCGCAGAGACAAGAGCCGATGCTGCTGCAATGGAAAAGATATTCGCAGAGAATACAGTTAAGGTAATAGACGGTAAGACAGTACTCTACGACGGACGCACAGGTGAGCCCTTTGATAACCCTGTAACCGTTGGTATCATGTACTATCTCAAACTCCATCACCTTGTTGACGATAAGATCCACGCCCGTTCAAACGGACCTTACTCTCTCGTTACTCAGCAGCCTCTCGGCGGTAAAGCGCAGTTTGGTGGACAGAGATTCGGAGAGATGGAGGTTTGGGCGCTTGAGGCATACGGCGCGGCTTACACCCTTCAGGAGATCCTTACTGTTAAGTCCGATGATATCAACGGACGCCGCAAGGCTTACGAGGCTATCATTAAGGGACAGAATATACCTACGCCCGGAGTTCCCGAGTCCTTCAAGGTGCTTGTTAAGGAGCTTCAGTCCTTGGCGCTTGATATCAGCGTTCTTGATAAGGATGGAAACAAGATACAGCTCTCAACTCTTTGCAATGAGGATGATGTAGTTCCTTATTCCAATAAGGCAGCTCTCGCCGCATTTGAGGAGGAGACTGTTGAGACAGACGATATCGAGGATTCCTTCCAGATAGAGAATGTCGAAGGCTTTGAGGACGATGACGACGACGCATTCTTCGGTACCGAGGTAGATTTCGGCGCTGATGAAGATTTTGATGAATAATAAAGGAGAAACAGATAATGGCAAATAATGAATTTAATTCAATAAAGATCGGTCTGGCATCTCCCGATATGATAAGAGAATGGTCCTATGGTGAGGTCACCAAGCCCGAGACCATCAATTACAGAACGCTCAAGGCAGAGGTCGGAGGACTTTTCTGCGAGCGTATCTTTGGTCCCACAAAGGATGGCGCTTGTATGTGCGGAAAGTACAAGAATTCGCACAACAAGGAGCCCCACAAGTGCGAAAAGTGCGGTGTTGATGTTACCACAAAGAAGGTAAGAAGAGAGAGAATGGGCCATATAGAGCTTGCTTCTCCCGTATCTCATATTTGGTACTTTAAGGCTATACCCTCGCGTATGGCACTCGTACTTGATATATCTCCTAAGCAGCTTGAGCAGGTGCTCTACTTTGCAGAAAATGTCGTTCTTGATCCCGGATTTACTCCTCTCGTAAAGGGAACAGTCCTCACCGAGAGACAGTATGTTGAGTACAGAGAGATGTACGGCAATGACTTCAGAGTAGGAATGGGTGCCGAGGCTGTCAAGGAGCTTCTTGCAGCAGTTGATCTTGACGAGCTTTCTGAGCAGCTCAGAGGTGAGCTCCTCAAGGCAAGCGGACAGAAGAAGACAAGAATAATCAAGAGACTTGAGGTCGTTGAGGCCTTCAGAAAGTCTGGCAATAAGCTTGAGTGGATGATCCTTGATGTTATTCCTGTGCTTCCTCCCGATATCCGTCCTATGGTACAGCTTGACGGTGGACGCTTTGCTTCGTCTGACCTCAATGAGCTTTACCGCAGAGTTATCAGCCGTAACAACCGTCTCAAGAAGCTTATGGAGATACGCACTCCTGAGATAGTTATCCGTAACGAGAAGCGTATGCTTCAGGAGGCAGTTGACGCCCTTATTGATAATGGTCGTCGCGGAAAGCCTGTAACAGGCCCCTCCAACCGTGCGCTCAAGTCACTCTCCGAGATGCTTCGCGGTAAGCAGGGACGCTTCCGTCAGAACCTTCTCGGTAAGCGTGTTGACTATTCCGGACGTTCGGTTATCGTCGTAGGTCCCTCGCTCAAGATCTATCAGTGCGGTCTTCCCCGCGAAATGGCACTTGAGCTCTTCAAGCCCTTCGTAGTCAAGAGACTCATGGAAATGGGCAAGGCAACCAACATAAAGGACGCTCAGAAGAAGATAGAAAGAGTACATCCCGACGTTTGGGACGCACTCGAAAACGTAATAAAGGAGCATCCCGTTCTGCTCAACCGTGCGCCTACGCTCCACCGTCTGTCCATTCAGGCGTTCGAGCCCGTGCTTGTTGACGGACGCGCTATCAAGCTCCACCCGCTCGTATGTACCGCGTTCAACGCAGACTTCGACGGTGACCAGATGCCCGTACATGTTCCGCTTTCCGCAGAGGCGCAGGCAGAGGCAAGATTCCTTATGCTCTCCGCTAACAACCTGCTCAAGCCTGTGGACGGCCGTGCAGTGGCAGTTCCTACGCAGGATATGATCCTGGGTACCTACTACCTGCTCATGGAGAAGCCCGGCGAGCCCGGCGAGGGCATGTGCTTCCGCAACTTTGACGAGGCAAACATGGCTTACGAGAACGGCGTTCTCGGTCTGCATGCCCCCATTCACGTTCGCATGACCAAGGAGATC
>JAZOSH010000051.1:0-21741 GCA_045656985.1 Eubacteriales bacterium
CGTCGCGGAGCGCGGTGAGACGCGCGAGAAGTCCCTTGTCTACGAAGCTATTGAAAAATTCAAGCTCTGCTTTACAGTTATCCATTACGTGATTGATGATGTACTTGATCATATCCCAAGCGAGCTCCATATCATCGTTAAGGTCTGCAAATGCGATCTCGGGCTCGATCATCCAGAACTCTGCCGCGTGACGTGCGGTGTTGGAATTCTCCGCTCTGAAGGTAGGACCGAAGGTGTAGATGTTACCGAATGCCATAGCATAGGTCTCACCCTCAAGCTGACCCGATACAGTCAGGTTTGCGCTCTTGCCGAAAAAGTCCTTGGAGAAGTCAATCTTTCCATCCTCGGTCATAGGAGGATTTTCAAGGTCGAGAGTTGTTACTCTGAACATTTCACCTGCGCCCTCACAGTCAGAGCCTGTGATGATTGGAGTATGAACATAGACAAATCCTCTTTCATTAAAGAACTTATGAATTGCAAATGCAACCTCACTTCTTACGCGGAATACTGCCGAGAAAAGGTTTGTTCTCGGTCTGAGGTATGCCTGCTCACGGAGATATTCAACCGTGTGGCGCTTCTTCTGAAGGGGGTAGTCGGGAGTAGAAAGTCCCTCAACCTCAACCTTTGTTGCCTTGATTTCAAAGGGCTGCTTCATCTCGGGTGTAAGCTCAATTCTACCCTTAACGATAACCGATGCACCTACATTGAGCTTTGCTATCTCATCGTAGTTTGAGATGATATCTCTCTCAAAAACTATCTGTGCACTCTTGAGACAGCTTCCGTCATTAAGATCAATAAAGCCAAAGGCTTTGCTGTCACGAAGACTGCGCACCCAACCGCAAACAGTAAGCTCTGCAGGGAGCTCGGCACCTGTCTTTACCGAATTGTAAATGTCGCTGATAAGTGTTCTTTTCATAACTTCATTCCTTTTTATGTTCTATCAAAATTATTTTTTCTCATAAGCAAGCCTTGCTATCCTGTCGCAAAGCTCATCGTATCCAATGCCAACTGCCGCTGCCTCCTGTGGTAGAAGACTTGTGGGTGTCATTCCGGGCAGGGTATTAGCTTCAAGGCACCAGATCCTGCTGTCTTTGTCCATTATATAGTCAATGCGAGCATATCCCGACAGATGAAGGATCTCAAATATCACCTTTGTGAAAATTGACATTGATTTCAGTTCCTTCTCGGTGATCTGTGCGGGGCATATCTCGGTGGTCGCTCCTGCCTGATATTTATTTTTGTAATCGTAGAACCCGTCCTTGGGGATTATCTCAACGGGAGGGAGTGTCTCTCCGTCAAGTATTCCCATCGTGAACTCGCGTCCCTCGATCTTTTCTTCAATTATAAGCTTATCCCCGTATTTTGAGGCAAATTCAAGTGCCGCGTCAAGCTCCTCGCGTGTGTTTACTATTGAGATTCCTACGCTTGAGCCGCACGAGCAGGGCTTTATAACGCAGGGAAGGCCTGTGCTTTTTTCAATATGCTCGGCAGTCACATCGGTGCCGCAGTATACCCATCTGGGTGTGTTTATGCCCGCTTGATGAAGAAGGCGCTTTGAGATGTTCTTATCCATCGCGAGAAGGCTTCCGATATAGCCCGAGCCCGAGTAATTTTTGATGCCGAAATTATCAAGTGTTGCTTGAAGCTGACCGTTCTCTCCCATCGCTCCGTGGAGCGCTAAGAATACGGCATCGGCAATCGAGCAAAGCGTGAGCACATTGTCACCTATAAGCCGCTCACCGTTGCCCGACTCGCGCTTTAATGCTTCAAGGTCGGGTATTTCGCGGCTTACCTTAAATTGCTCTGTTGCTTCGCTTGTGAAAAGGGAAGAAGGGTCGTTTGGTATCTCTTTAATGCCAAGATATACATCAAGAAGCAAAACCTTATGTCCCTTTCGCTTAAGGGCCGCTGCTATAAGACTTCCCGATGTCAAAGAGACATCTCTTTCGGGGGAAAGACCTCCTGCAAGTACTACTATATTCAAATCAATTCTCCTAAAATTTTATCGTGCAATTATATTTTATGCGAAAGGAATGGTTTATTACACAATTTCTTTTTTCTTGAGGTAAACAACTCTGTCATTGCCACCGTAGTCACGAAAGACTTCGCAGGAGAAGCCGTTTTCATTGGCAATATCGCTCACCGCAGCTGCTTGATCGTGCCCTATCTCAAGAAGCATCACTCCGTTTTCCGTGAGGTATCTGCCATATGAGCCGATTATCTTACGGTAAAACTTAAGGCCGTCAGCACCACCGTCAAGTGCTGCATCGGGCTCAAAGGAAAGCTCATCTGCAAGTCCCTCTATCTCATTGCTTACTATATAGGGCGGGTTAGAGAGAATACACTCAAAATAGCCGAGGGAGTCCATAAAGGAAGGCTCAAGTACATCGGCACGGAGCATTCCAAGTCGGTCAAGCACTCCGTTTCGCTCGGCATTCTCGGTTGCCACGGCAAGAGTTTTTTCAAAGCAGTCAACTGCAACGCCTCGGCAATCAGGTCTTGATGCAAGAGTGGATATCGCCACACAACCGCTACCGGTGCAGAGGTCAATAAACCTTGCCCCCTCTGGCATAATATTTATTGCAAGCTCAACAAGCTTTTCGGTGTCCTGTCTCGGTATAAGAGTGTCCTCTGTAACGCGATAGGTCTCTCTGAAGAAATCCCAATATCCAAGAATATACTGAAGAGGGTAGTGCGAGCATCTTTTTGCCACTGATGCCGAGAGCTCCTCGGAATCAAAATCATGGTCGTGCATGCCGAGAAGCTGTGCTTTTGTTATGTCATAAAAATGGCACACGAGCATAGCCGCCTCTGTGCGATGATTTTCAATTCCTGCTTCGGAAAGTGCCGTGCAGATCTCGTTATAAGTCATAAATCAACCTCTTTGCTTCCATATAATCATATACAGATTTATTATAACAGAAACAAGCAAAAAAATAAAGGGCTTTTTCAAAAATAATAAAATAAAAAAGGAAGTCTTTTTAAGACTTCCTTTTTGCTTTTTAAAACAGCCCGATAATAGCGAGGACTGCAGAAGTCGCACCGCCGAGGACCATCAGTGCCGCAAGCACGATGCAGAGCACGCGCGTTGCAACATTTGTTTTCTTTTCGTTGGACATATTCTATCTCCTATTATGTATCTATTTTAAGCTGTTGCGCCATTAGATCTTTTTCTGCAAGCAGCTGTCCGCTTGCAGGTATTTTGAGCTTGCGATAGCCCTTGAGATTTTCATATTCATCGAGCTTATCAAGACAGTTGACTATTTTCTGACCCTTCTTGAGAGTCATTATAGAAACTCCACCAGAGGTACGGGTATTCTTCTGTGGTATAAGTGCAGTTTTAACTATAATAGCACGATCCCCTGAACTTATGAGCATAATATCGTAAGGTGACTTTGTACTCTCATAGAAGACACCTGCAATAGGAGAAGCGCTTGAATAGGCATTGATAAGCTTTTTGCGGTTTGATTTTGTTTCATAAGTAGAAACAGGAACTCTTACACCCTTGCCGTTTTCAAATATGAATACGAAATTGTCGGTCTCGGGATAACTGTTCTGAACTCGCATAAAGACAGGCTTTTCTCCCTCATCCATACCGAGCTTCATAGGCAAGAATTCTCCAAGCGTTGATGCCTTAACGCACTCAAAATCCTCTGCTTTGGCGCGATAGAGCTGACATTTGTCGGTAATAAAGATAAGATTTGCGAGATTATCTGTTTCGGTTACCGAAATTATCTCATCGTTTTCCTTTAGCTTCTGCTCATCATTTCCGCGAAGAGACTGAAGGGTTATCTTCTTGAAGTATCCATCCTTTGTGAGGTAGAGCTTAACATTGTAATTCTCAACATGGTCCTCCTCGTTGTACACCTCAACATCGTCGACATGAATGAGCTGTGAGCGACGGGGCTGACCGTATTTCTTCTTTATTTCGGTAAGCTGCGCTGAAATAAGAGCCTTTATCTTGAGATCATCGCCAAGGATCTCCTTGATCTTTGCTATATCTGCCTCAAGCGAGGATATCTCCTGCAATCTGCCGAGGATATACTGCTTATTGAGATAACGGAGCTTTATGTCTGCAACAAATTCAGCCTGCACCTTGTCAATTGAGAAGCCTGCCATAAGGTTGGGAACAACATCCTCATCCTTTTCGGTCTGTCGGATTATCTTTACCGCCTTATCAATGTCAAGGAGTATTTTGGCAAGAGCATGCAGAAGGTGAAGCTTGTCTTCCTTTTTCTTGAGGTCAAACGAAAGCTCGCGGCGAACGCAGCCCATACGGAAGGTTATCCATTCCTTGATAAGATCAACAACTCCGAGCTGGCGAGGGGAAGAATTTATAAGGACATTGAAGTTGCATTTGAAGCTATCCTCAAGAGCTGTTTGCTTGAAAAGCTTTGCCATAAGCTTGTCGGGGTCAACTCCGCGACGAAGGTCAAGAGTAAGCTTAAATCCATTCTTGTCTATCTCGTCTCTAAAGTCGGTTATCTCCTTGAGCTTGCCCTCCTTAACGAGCTCGGTTATTCTCTTAAGAATTACCTCAATCGTGGTAGAGTAGGGAATCTGAATTATATCAATGCAGTTTTCCGCTTTGTCATAAACATAGCGGGAGCGTATCTTTACAGAGCCCTGACCGGTGAGATATACCTCACGCATCTGCTCTCGGTCGTATATGATAGCGCCGCCGCCCGGAAAATCGGGAGCCTTGATTATATCAAGTATTTTATCAACCGAAACATTGGGGTTTTTGAGAACTGCTATCGTTCCGTCACAGACCTCTGCAAGGTTGAATGAGCATATTGACGAGGCCATGCCAACGGCAATACCTGTATTAGGAGTTACAAGTACATTCGGGAAGGTGGTGGGAAGAAGCACAGGCTCCTTCATCGTTCCGTCGTAGTTGTCAACGAAGTCAACGGCATCCTTATCAATACCCTTAAAAAGCTCTGTGCAGAAGCTATCAAGTTTTGCTTCCGTATATCTTGACGCAGCAAACTTCATCTCGGAGGAATACTGCTTGCCAAAGCTTCCCTTAGAGTCAACAAGGGGATGGAGAAGTGCCTCGTTTGCTCGTGTCAGACGCACCATGGTCTCATATATCGCCATATCGCCGTGAGGATTGAGCTTCATCGTTGCGCCCACGATATTGGCACTTTTTGTTCTGTTTCCCGTAAGCAGACCCATCTTGTACATTGTGTAAAGAAGCTTTCTGTGTGCGGGCTTTAGACCGTCTATCTCGGGTATAGCACGCGAAACTATAACGCTCATAACATAAGGCATATAGTTCTTTTCGATTGTATCGGTAATAAGCTGTGGCTGTGCGGGAGCCGGAATTATTTCTTCATTTTCGGGCCTCTTAGCCTTTGTGGTTTTTTTAGCCATTTATGTATCTTTCCTTTATTTTTTGTCAAACCTTTTTTACTGTATGTGCGGCTGCGCGTATCATCCGGTTATATAGGGCAAGACCGATGCCCTCTTTCGGGGGCAGATGCGCGTATATAATGTCACAGTCAAGGGTATCTGCAAGACGAAGGGCAGCAAAAAGTCTTTCTGCCTGTGTTGCAAGGTCATCTCTTTTACCTATGGGGATAAGTCTTTCATAACGAAGAATATCAAGCTCCTCATCGTAGCAGAGGATAGCACAATGCTCAGCGTTCTGCGCACGGAAAAGAAATTCTGTAACACATTCCTCGTCTCCTTCAAGTAAGACAAGAGGAGCAGAGGGGGCATAGTGCTTGTATTTCATTCCGGGAGATAGTGGCCTTTCGTTCGCGGAAAGCTCTTCTGTAACTGATGGTGCAACTGTCACCTCATCGCACACGCAGCGGAGCGCGTCACAGGTAACTGCGCCGGGGCGAAGTAGTGTTGCGCAATTTCCGTTAAGTGAAATAATAGTTGATTCAAGTCCTATCTCACATGCGCCTCCGTCAACTATTGCATCAATTCTTCCACGCATATCAGAAATAACATGTTCTGCATAGGTAGGTGACGGACTGCCCGAAATGTTGGCAGAGGGAGCGGCAATAGCTACGCCGCATTCCTTGATTATTGCATTTGCCACAGGATGCGACGGACAACGGATGGCAACCGTGTCAAGTCCACCGGTTACCGAATAGGGAACGGTCTCCTTTTTTGGCAGAATAACCGTAAGCGGTCCCGGCATAAAAGCCTTGGCGAGCTTATAGTAAACCTCGCTAGTGTATGCATATTTTTCTGCATCCTCGGGAGAGGCAATATGAATTATAAGGGGATTGTCCGAGGGGCGCCCCTTTGCAGCGTATATGTTTTTTGCTGCGTTCTCATCTGTAGCAACGGCACCAAGACCGTAAACTGTCTCGGTAGGGAAGGCAACAAGTCCGCCAGCCTTAAGTAGCTCAGCGGCGCGCTTGATGCCCTGTGTATCATCTTGTACAGAATTTATCGTGATTATTTCGGTCGTCAATTTTTTGCGTCCTTTATCATGATTTAGTTTGTGCTGTTTTTAAGCTTTTCGGCGGTATCGGCGGTAATGAGAGCATCTATCATTTCGGAGATATTTCCGTTAAGGAAGTTCTCAAGAGAGTAGAGCGTAAGTCCTATTCGGTGGTCTGTTATACGGCCCTGCGGATAGTTATATGTTCTTATGCGCTCGCTTCTGTCACCTGTTCCGACCTGACTTTTTCTGTCACTCGCAATCTTTGCCGACTGCTCACTTTGCTTGATGTCATAGAGCTTGGTCTTGAGCATTTTCATAGCCTTATCGCGGTTCTTGAACTGACTGCGCTCCTCCTGGCACTCAATAACTATGCCCGAGGGCTTGTGCGTAAGTCTTACAGCAGATTCGGTCTTGTTGACATGCTGACCACCGGCACCCGATGACTTGCAGGATTCAATAACGATATCGGCAGGATTTATCTCTATTTCAATATCCTCAACCTCGGGAAGTACTGCAACCGTTGCAGTTGAGGTCTGAATTCTGCCCTGTGACTCGGTTTCTGGAACTCTTTGAACACGGTGAACACCGCTTTCAAACTTGAAGCGCGAATATGCGCCGTCACCCTCAACCATAAAGGTGATTTCCTTGTAGCCGCCGAGCTCGGTCTCGTTTGCGTTCATAAGGGAGGTCTTAAAGCCTGCGCTTTCAGCATACATGGTGTACATTCTGTAAAGCACACCTGCAAAAAGTGCAGCCTCCTCTCCACCCGCACCGCCACGAATTTCTATCATGACATTCTTGTCATCGTTCGGGTCACGGGGGAGAAGGAGAAGCTTCAGCGCCTCGGTGAGCTCCTCCATACGAGCCTTGGTATCACGGAGCTCCGACGAGACGAGCTCGCGCATTTCTGCGTCAAGCCCCTCGTCAAGCATCTCGTAGGCATCGGCATTTTCCTGCCTTACCTGCTTGTATTCTCTGAATTTTTCAATAATAGGTGTGAGAGCTTTATATTCCTTCATAAGGGCGGTGTAGCGGGTGTTGTCCGAGAATACCTCGGGATTAGCGAGCTCCGCCTCTATCTGTATAAATCTCTCTTCTGTAGCCTCAAGCTTGTTTAACATTTAATTCCTCAATTTTTGTAGAATGCGCGGATAGCGCGGTGTGTCTCGTAAAGGTCAACCTTTGAGATGATCTCATAGGGCGCGTGCATTGCGATTACCGGCACGCCGAGGTCAATAGTGTCAATATTGTGCTTTGAAATATACTTTGCAACAGTTCCGCCACCGCCGCAGTCAACTTTGCCAAGCTCGGCTGTCTGCCAAACGATATTGTCCTGTGCAAGAATTCCGCGAAGCCAACCGATATACTCTGCGCTTGCATCGTTTGTAGAGGACTTTCCTCTTGAACCGGTAAACTTCGTAAATACCGCACCGCAGGAGAGAAGTGCTGCATTGCGCTTTTCAAATACCTCTGCAAAGTTGGGGTCAAAGGCAGCAGAAACATCTGCCGAGAGACACTTGGAGTTTGCGCGGACTACAGCGGGATTTGCACCGAGAGAGCTTGAAAGCTCGTTGATAAGGTCAAGCATAAAGTCGCACTGCATACCGGTGTCACCGTCACTGCCTGTCTCCTCCTTGTCTGCAAGAATGCAGAGAAGGGTATGCTTGCTGTCAAGTGAGTCAAACATAGCTGTAAGTGAAGGATAAGCGCATACTCTGTCATCGTGACCGTAAGCGCAGATAAGAGAGCGATCAAAGCCAACATCTCTTGCCTTGCCTGCAGGAACTACTGAAAGCTCGGAGGAAATGAAATCCTCCTCGCAGATTCCGTACTTCTCGTTAAGAAGCTTGAGAATATTGTTCTTTACCGAAGCGTCCTCCGAGGATACGGGAGAGCTGCCGATAAGGATATTGAGCTTTTCTCCGTCATATGCCTCACCTATGGGTGTCTTTTCTGTCTTGTGAGCGAGGTGGGGAAGAAGGTCGTTTATATAGAATACAGGGTCTGTGTCATTTTCACCTATGCTTACCTCGATCTTTTCACCGTCAGCCTTAACAATAACTCCGTGAAGCGCGAGGGGAAGAGCAAGCCACTGATACTTTCTGATACCGCCGTAGTAATGTGTCTTGAAGAATGCCATTCCGCCGTCTTCGTATACAGGACACTGCTTAAGGTCTATTCTGGGGGAGTCAATGTGGGATGCGGTTATTCTTATACCCTTCTCAAGAGGCTCGCTTCCTACCATGAAAACAAAGAGATTTTTTCCCTTGTTATTGTAATAGAGCTTATCACCTGCTTTTACCTTATCACCAAGCTTGTACTCCTTAAAGCCATAGGACTCTGCAAGAGCTATAGAAGCTGTAACTGCCTCGCGCTCTGTCTTTGCAGCATCAAGATATTTCTTGTAGCCCTCCGCATATTCATATGCGTCGCAAACGACCTTGTCGCCTGCCTTTGCGTAAACTGTTTTCTTTTCGTAAGCGAATTTGCTTTCTGACATGATCTGCCTCCTGTGTATTTAGATAATTTTTATTTTCAATAGTAAAGTCGCTCGTACATTTCAAGCGATTTTTTTATTTTTCTTACATAGTTCTTGGTTTCTCTGAACTCTTTGGGGAATGCTTTGAGGTTGCCCTCACTATCAGAGTACCTGCTGTCCTCAAGCCATTTGGCGACATTGCCCTCACCTCCGTTGTAGGCGGCAAAAGCAGTTTCCCAGTTCTGGTCAAACTTTGAGTGCAGATATTTGAGATAATATGTACCGTAGCGGATATTCACCTCGGGGTCAAACACAGCCTCGGGGGGGAGAAATTCACCAAGATGCTCGTCACCCGTCAGCCACTCAAATGTAGTGGGCATCAGCTGCATAAGTCCCTGTGCTCCCGCACCGGACTCGGCGTCAAATTTGAAGGAGCTTTCTACCTTTATCGTAGCGTAGATTATCTCCTCGGGAACATTGTATTCCGTAGCGTATTTTTCAACATATTCGGAATACTTCTGCGGATAGGAGAGCTTTTCAAAGAGTGTCCAGACAAAATTTACCGCAAGTCCCGCTATAAGCGCGATGCAAACTATCAAAACAATTGCAAGCGGTCGGCTTATCCTTTTCATATCAGCATTCTCCTTTGAATTTATTTTTTTAGTACATAAAAGAGCATATCCTCGGCATAAGACTTGAACTCTGCCTCATCGCGGTTGTTTTCAAGTACAAAGTCCGAGACCTTTGTGTAAAAGTGGTCGGGCTTTTGTGCGCTTATTCTTTGTGCTGCCGCCTCAAGCGAGATAGCGTCTCTTTTTGCAATACGCTCAATTCTTGTTTCCTTTGAAGCAAGAACTGTTATAACATAGTTGCATTCCTTGTGAAAGCCTGATTCGATGAGAGTGGGGGCGTCAATGACAACATTTTTTTCGCCCTTTTTATCAAGCTCGTCGATTATTCTTCGCATTTCCTTTATCACAAACTCAAGCGCTATTGAGTTGAGCTTTGCGAGCGCCTCCTCGGATGAAAAAACTATGGGAGCAAGCTTCCTTCGGTCGGGAGCACCGTTTTTATCAAGTATCTCCTTACCAAAGGCAGAAGCAAGAGCGCATGTACATTCACTCTCGGGCACGAGCAGGGAGTGATAAAGCTCGTCTGCATTGATAAATGGAATATTTCTTTCCTTGAGGATATCGCAAAGTGAGCTTTTGCCCGCGCCGCTCGGTCCCGTGACGCCTATTATATTTATTGACATAACGATTTCTCCTCAATTAAAAGTATAATAATATATTATAACTCAAGAAAAAGCTTTTTTCAAGTTCTGACAGAAAAAATTAAAAACTTATATCGCAAAGCCACCGTCAACACCGATGCACTGTCCCGTAATAAATCCTGCCTTGTCAGAGGCGAGGAAGAATGCAAGCTCTGCAACATCCTCCGGCGTGCCGAGCGACATAAGGGGAGTTTCTTCCTTAAGAGCCTCAAGTGTTTCTTTATCAAGTGATGCGTTCATTTCTGTGAGAATAACTCCGGGCTCAATGCAATTTACAGTTATTCCTGAGGGACCAAGCTCCTTGGCAAGGGACATGGTCAGCCCTCTTATAGCTGCTTTTGAAGCAGAGTAGGGAACCTCACACGATGCACCGCACTTGCCCCACATAGAGCCGATATTTATAATTCTTCCGCATTTTTTTGATACCATAAGCCTTGAAGCTTCGCGGCAGAGATAAAATGTGCCGCCGAGATTTGTTGAGATTATTTTATTGAAATCCTCATCGCTCACATCACTTAAAAGCTTTATCTGGGCAACACCCGCGTTATTTATGAGTATGTCAAGTCCACCAAGAGACTCACAAGCTTCCTTGATCGCTTCTCTTACCTCATCTGGAGAGGAAACATCACATTTGATGGCGTAAGCGCCTGTTTCTTTTGCAAGGGAGAGTGCCGCCTCTTTGCTGCTTTTATATAAAAATGCGAGCCTATGTCCCTCGGTGGCAAATTTTTTTACGATTGCTTTGCCAATTCCTCTTGAGCCACCGCTGATCAAAACATTTTTCATTCTTCAACCTCAATAGTTTCGGTGTTATTATTTTGTGTAGGTGTTCCTACTTTTCCTATTCTTGTAGCAGCTAGCTCATAAGCAGATTCTACTATAAAGCCTTGCGACATAAAGTTTTCGGGGATGTTTTTGTCAACAAGCATGAGATCGTCATGCTCCATCGCTTCCAGTGCATCGGAAAGCCTTCCGTTGAAGGCGCGTGCAGAAGAGATTTTACCCGATGAGATCATGGAATAGAGATAATCACACATTCTTCTCATATTTTCAAAATCGGGCATGCCATCGGGCTGTGTTCCTTGACGGCGCTTGAAGCTTATAAGATATACACTATTGCCATAGCCTTGGAAGTTATCAGCAACAGGGGAGTCAATGCTTTCTGTGTAGGTGGAGCAGAAAAGTGACGGCTCCCCGCTCTTGTTCAGTTCAATAGCTGATGCTGTATCGGGCAAACAAAGTTCTATTGATGCTCTGTATGCACCCAGCAGATTTGAGAGCACACGAGCAAGCTTTTCTTCTGCCATTTCTTTGCTGTCAAGCGCAATGCCAAGCCGCAAAGTCATTCCTGATTTTTTGCGATCAGCACCTCTTGCAAGTAGCGAAAACAGAGTGTCTATAACGATATTCATTCCTGTAGCAAAGCAGTTTTCGGTATCATTTGTAAGGCGTGCAGAAATATATGTACCCGAGGACAGTCTATGACCATCAGTCAGTGCCTCGCCCGAGACAGTAAGCCCCTTGCTATAGCTTGTGGGAATGAGCTTTTCTTTTTTTATCTTCAGGGAATGGGTGTTCAGATCCTTTTGCAGGAAGGGGTTTTTCAGTATGAAGGTATGTCCACCCTCGCGGAAGGTAATATTGCGGTTGACCGTAGTCTTTCCAAAGGGTATCGCTTTAAGTCCGCAGGTGGTGGCAAGCTCGGTAAGCTTCTTTGTGTGGCGTACATTCACAGCAAAAATGGTCTCGTGCGAGATGTCGCGTGTTAATGCCGAAAGCTCCTTGCCTGCTTCAATATCAAGTGGCAAGCGTGAGATGTCAACAAAGAAACCTGAGCAGGAGGGAAGAAGCGTATCAATAATTCCTTTTTCGGTAAAGCGCATGGGCTTTGCAAGACCGTCAAGCTCTGAAAGTGAGGTAAAATGGGCTATAGCATTGTCATAGTCTTCCTTGCTCATCTCACTACTTTGTATAAGAACAAAGACCGTATTCGGAGGAATTGTCTGCGGTTTGCTTGAAGTACCTGCTTCTTCACTTTCGCTGACATATCCATACTCAAGCTTTTCCCTGGGCTTTACAGAAAAGGAAAGAAGAGGCTTTCCGCTGTGATCAATAATAGAAACGCCGTCCTCTTTACATGAAAGTATTCCAGGTGCTTTTATTCCAATGCGGTCATAGTATTTTTCGGAAACAGAAAGTAGAGCGCCAAGGGTAAGCTGTGTGCCCCTGTACACCTTTACACATTTTGCTTTTGAATAAAGATCGTAGAGCGAGGTCATGACCTCACGGTCCTCCGAGAATACATCGGATATTCTTGCTGTGCACATAGGAGGAGTATGCCTTTCAAACACCTCAAATATCTTCAAAAGCTCGAGCGACGGATGTCTGCCACCTCCAAGGGAGGCGTAGTAAGCGCGGCATATGCGCATAGCATCGGGAGACAAAGAAAGGCCGAGAGACTTGCAAAGAGCAAAAAGTTCTTCATTTGAAAGCGATGCAAATCTTTTTATTTGTTCGTTCACATCGGACATTTCTGTAAGTATGATATTGTCCATAAAGTGCCTCCTTTACTCAATTATTTCGGCAATGCATCTGCCGTTTTTGATGCCCGTCAGCTTGACGCGGTGTATCTCTGAATGAAGCGGCACGCGCGAGGGCGCGACAACCTCAAGAAAGTTATCGGTGTGTCCTGTCGCGATCCCATTTTCATGGGTTTCAAAAAGAATATCGCGTATAGGCTCCCGTCTTATTTCCTCATCAAGTATCTCATTTCTTATCTCTGATTCAAGTGCAGAAAGCCGGGCAAGCCTGTCTTTTTTTACTTGCTTTGGAAGCTGATCTGGCATCTCCGCGGCAAGAGTGCCCTTGCGCTTT
Organism: Eubacteriales bacterium; assembly: GCA_045656985.1. Taxonomy (GTDB): domain Bacteria; phylum Bacillota; class Clostridia; order Oscillospirales; family CAG-272; genus HGM12713. Next base: position 13,039 of record JAZOSH010000051.1, read on the forward strand.
GAATAGGGAAATACATGTATTTGTAAAAATCTTGCTTTTCTTGCAAACTCAAGTGTTTCTTCAAAATCTTCGTCGCTCTCACCTGGAAAGCCAACTATGACATCTGTAGTAAACTGTACCGATGGCATAGCCTTTCGCAAAAGCTCTATAGCGTGCATAGCTCTGTCGGCGTTGTATTTTCTCTTCATAATGGCAAGGATCCGTGAGCTTCCGCTTTGAAGTGAAAGATGAAAATGCGGAGCGAGCGATTTTAGCGAAGATATTTTTTCAACAAATTTTTGTGTTATGAGTGAGGGGTCAAGTGAGCCAAGGCGTACTCTGCCAATGCCCTCTATCTTATCTACCGCGCACAAAAGGTCTGCAAGGTCAACCCCCTCAAGATCCTTTCCGTATGATGCTGTCTCAATTCCTGTAAGAACTATTTCGCGGCATCCGTTGCGTGTCAGCTCCGCGACTTCACGAAGAACATCATCCGGAGCCTTTGAGCGGACCTTTCCTCTTGCAGAGGGAATTATACAGTATGTGCAGCGATTCTCACAGCCGTCCTCTATTTTGACATATGCGCGTGTACGGTCAAAGTGAGTAATGCTCATTTTTTCAAATTGGGCGCCTTCTATATTGGAGACACTTATCATGGGGGAGGATAGCTTTTTGCCGTTCTCCATAAGCTTGATAGCTATATCCGCTACAGAAAGCTTTTCGGTGTTTCCCGATATGTAGTCAACGCCATCAATTTCGACAATAGTTTCGGGCGAGACCTGCGAAAAACAGCCGGTAACAAGAATAAATGCTTCAGGATTGTGTGAGCGAGCCCGGCGTATGAACTGGCGCGCCTTTCTGTCAGACTCTGCTGTAACGGTGCAGGTGTTGATAACATATGCATCGCAGCGCTCGTCTGCGCTGATAACTTTACAGCCCTGCGCTTCAAGCTCCTCGGCAATAGCCTCGGATTCATATTGATTTACCTTACATCCGAGGGTGTATATACCAACGGTCATCTTATCATGCAACAAATCAAAAACCTCAATTAAAAATACTCCATAATATTTTATCACATTTTTTTTGATTTGTAAACACCTACGCGCAGGATTTTATAATAATAAAAGTATTATTTTATTTATTTGGGGAATTTGAAAAAAAGACTTGAAAAATGATGATAAAGGGATTATAATATACACGATAAAAGTTTTTTCATAAAGGAGAATTAAAATGAGCCAGCTTCATATCGTAGACCACCCCCTTATCACACACAAACTTTCTATAATGCGTAATAAAAAAACAGGCTCCAAGGATTTCCGTGAGCTTCTTAACGAGATAGCTATGCTTATGGGATATGAGCTTACCCGCGACCTTCCTCTTGAGGAGATCGAGATAGAAACACCTCTCACAAAGATGAAGGCAAAGGTGGCAAAGGGTAAAAAGCTTGCTATTGTTCCAATTCTCCGTGCAGGTCTTGGAATGGTAGACGGACTCCAGAGTCTTGTTCCGGTTGCAAAGGTGGGTCACATCGGTCTTTACCGTGATCCCGAGACACATATGCCTGTTGAGTATTACTGCAAGCTTCCTCTTGATATTGAGGAGAGACTTGTTATTCTTGTTGATCCGATGCTTGCAACAGGCGGCTCGGCAGTTGACGCGCTCCATATGCTCAAGGCAAGAGGCTGTAAGCAGATCCGCTTTATGTGCCTTGTTGCTGCTCCCGAGGGAGTGAAGAAGGTTCAGGATGCTCATCCCGATGTAGATATCTATACAGCGGCACTTGATGAGTGTCTTAACGATCACGCGTACATCGTTCCCGGTCTTGGTGATGCGGGCGATAGAATCTTTGGTACGCTCTAATAACATTACGAGGGGAAGGGCTGCCGCGGGAGCGGTAGCCCTGTTTTAAAAATGAGGATACTGACCGTTAAGAAAAACGATGCGGGACAAAGGCTTGATAAGTTTCTAACTAAGGCGGTGCGCGGTTTGCCGACAGCGCTTATGTACAAGTTTATCAGAACAAAAAAGATAAAGGTCAACCGCAAGCGCGCCGAGCAGAGTTATATACTTTGCGAGGGTGACGAGATACAGCTATTTATCAAGGACGAATTTTTTGGCTCACCCGAAAAGGATAACAGCGCACTTTCAAGCATCAAGCCAAAGCTTGACATTGTTTATGAAGACGAGAATATAATGCTTCTCAACAAGCGCCCAGGTGTGCTTGTCCACGAGGATACCGAAGGGGCAGATAATACCCTTATTATGCATATCAAGGCATATCTTTACGGAAATGGAGAATATGATCCCGATAATGAGCAATCCTTTGCTCCTGCGCTCTGTAACAGGATCGACCGAAATACCGGAGGAATAGTCATTGCTGCAAAGAATGCAGAGGCTCTTCGTATTATGAATGAGAGGATAAAGAATAACGAAATAAGCAAATTTTATCTCTGTGCTGTTCACGGTGTTCCGTCGCCCCGTAGGGCAGAGCTTCGCGGATATCTTAAAAAGAACAGTGCCGACAATATGGTAGAGATAAGAGAAAACTATTTCAAGGGCGCAAAAGACATTATCACAAGATACGAAACACTTGCTCAAAAGAACGGAAACGCCCTTCTTGAAATAGAGCTTGTAACAGGAAGAACGCACCAGATAAGGGCGCATATGGCATTTATAGGACATTCGCTTCTCGGTGACGGCAAATACGGAGTCAACAGAAACGAAAAAAGAAAGGGATATAAGCATCAGGCACTCTATGCCTACCGCCTATCCTTCGATAAAACGGGAAGAGCGGATGCCCTTTCATACCTTGAGGGTAAAGAATTTTCAATAGATAGAAGCGGAATATGGTTCTTGCGGGATTTTGAGTAAAAAAAGAAAAAATGTTTGTGATTTTTGTGTGAAGATGCGGTGAAATATATTTTCAATAAATTGCAGAAATCTATTGACAAAAAAGATAAACAGTGATAAAATCTTAATATAGAATTTTTTATAAATCAATGGAGGAATAACTATGAAAAAATCTATCAGAATCATTGCTCTTGCAATGGTGGCAATCATGCTTTGCACAGTTCTCGCATCCTGCGGCGGACCTTCCGGAACATACGGATCTGACGACTACTCCCTTACATTCAAGGGTTCGAAGGTCATCGTTTCCTACAAGGGTCTTACAGAGCAGAAGGAGCTTACAGGTAAGTTCGAGATGGGTAAGGATGACAATGGCAACAATACTATTACCTTCACAATGGACGAGACTGAGGGCGGTGGATTTTTAGGTGACATCGGAAACGCAACTGTAAAGGCGCTTTTTGATGGTACTAAGTCCTACGATTCCGGCAAGGATGACAATGGCGCTTACATCGAGATAAGCGGAATCAAGTATTACAAGAAGTAATCAAATAGCAATCAAATCCACCGAGCGTGCTCGGTGGATTTTTTTGTTAACAATATGTGTACTTTATTGAATTTTTGAGAGTAGTATGATATAATGGATACAATCAAATTTTTAGGAGAAAAAATGCTTAAACAGTTATTTGAAAAGCTAAAGGAGGCGCTTTTTGCCGTTTTACCCGTAACGGTTATAGTGCTTGCACTCTGCTTCCTTGTACTTGATGTTGACGGTGTTTTTATCGGCTCGTTTCTGATAGGTGCGTGTCTTTTGGTGTTAGGAATGACACTTTTCACGCTTGGCGCGGATGTGTCAATGATGAAGATAGGTCAATCAATAGGCTCTCATATTACAAAGTCAAGAAATGTCCCCTTTATTGCTTTGATATGTCTTGTGCTTGGTATAATAGTAACTATTGCCGAGCCTGATCTTCGTGTGCTTGCAGACTCGGTGCCGATAGTTGAGAGCGGCGTGATGATACTGGCTGTTGCTGTCGGTGTTGGAATATTCCTTGTGGTATCCTTCTTTCGCGTATACCTTCGTATCAAGCTTTCATACATACTTCTTACTATGTACGGTCTTGTGTTCGCGCTTGCGCTATCTCCGCTTATCCCGAATAATTTTGTGGCAGCTGCATTTGACTCGGGCGGAGTTACAACGGGACCTATAACAGTACCGTTTATCATGGCGCTCGGTGTTGGTCTTGCCTCGGTAAGAGGAGATAAGAACTCTGCAGAGGATAGCTTTGGTCTTGTTGCGCTTTGCTCAATAGGTCCTATCCTTACAGTGCTTTTGCTCGGGGCCTTTAACGATACCTCGGGAGTTATTGCCGAGGGGGGCGCAATAGTTGAATTTGCATCTGTAGGAGAAATGCTTCTGGCATATGTCAAGGCTTTCCCTCACTATTTCGGAGAGGTTGCAGTGGCACTTTTGCCGATAGTAGTATTCTTTATAATCTTCCAGATATTCTCGCTGAAACTTGGAAAGGTGAGCGTTATAAGAATCTGTGTAGGTATGGTATACACATACCTCGGACTCGTGCTTTTCCTCACGGGAGTAAATGTAGGATTTATGCCTATGGGAACCTTTATAGGTAAGGCAATAGGAGGTAGTGAGAGTGCTTGGCTCCTTATCCCCATTGGTGCGCTTATTGGTTGGTTTATAGTATCTGCAGAGCCTGCGGTGCATGTGCTTAAACAGCAGGTAGAGGATGTTACAGAGGGAGCTGTAAAGAGCAAGTCTGTTGGCGTCGCGCTTGCGGTGGGAGTTGCAATTTCTGTAGGACTTGCGATGATCCGCGTTATAACGGGAATTTCAATCTGGTATATTCTTATTCCGGGTTATCTTTTCTCGCTTATTATGACCTTTTTTGTGCCGCCAATATTCACGGCGATCGCATTTGACTCGGGTGGAGTTGCATCGGGACCTATGACGGCAACCTTTCTTCTGCCAATGGCGCTTGGCGCCTGTGAGGCGGTAGGTGGGAATTTGCTCACTGATGCTTTTGGTCTTGTTGCATTTGTTGCTATGACTCCCCTTGTTACAATTCAGCTTCTCGGACTTATAGGCAAGCTCCACGCTCTGCGTGTCAGCCGCTCTATCGTTGTTGATATTCCTTTGTCCGATGAGATAGTTGACTTTGAGGTGCCTGAAGAGTCCAACAAAAAGGAGGTAGAAATAGATGAATAATGCCTGCGCGCTTTTTACAATAGTAGATTACAGTCGCGGCGGAGACATGCTCTCGCTTTATGAAGCGGCAAAAATACCCATAACCCTTTCAACACACGGACATGGATGTGCTGATTCCTCAATATTTGAGTATCTCGGGTTTGGAGAGAACAAAAAGAGCATAACGATAAGCCTTGTGTCAAGTGAGAGAGCAAATTACATTTTCAAGCTTGCAGAGGAAAAAATAAACATCAGCAAGCCCGGAAAGGGAATAATATTCACCGTTCCGCTTACAAGCGCAACCGCATTTTTGAAGGGCGTTCTTGAGCGTGACGACCAAAATCAACCCAAGATTTCAAAGGAGAGTGAAGAGTTTATGTCGGAACATAAATACGAGCTTATCATAACTATAATAACGAGCGGATATTCTTCTGCGGTAAAGGAGGCGGCGCTTTCTGCGGGAGCAAGAGGCGGAACACTCATCCATGCGCTCGGTCTTGGCGGTGAGGAGGCAAAGAAATTTCTCGGAATTGCTATTCAGCCCGAGAAGGAAATAGTGCTCAATGTCGTAACCCGTGAGCAGAAGAGCAAGGTGATGAGTGCCATTGCAGAGGCAACAGGAATAAACACCGACGGAAGAGGAATAATCTTCTCGCTTCCCGTTGATGCCGCTGCAGGTCTCCGAATGCCCGATGCAGAGGCAGAAAAATAAGAGATTATCAAAAAACATGCAGAAAAATTTGTGAAATCTGTATAATAAACAAAGGTCAATTTCGTACAATTTGAAATGCGGTTTGACTTGACAATATCAGCCGATTTTGATATAATTTAAGCAGGGAATAGCTATATCGTGAAAACGCATATAGCACAAAATATTTAAGAAAAGAGGTTTTTGTTATGAAAAAAGTTCTTTCCCTTCTTCTTTGCGCACTTCTTCTCGTTGGCGTAATGGCAACAGCTGTTTCCGCTTTTGAGCCCGAGGTAATTGACGCAAGATTCCTTGGTGAGTATGGCCAGAAGCTTTACTTCGCAGGTGAGGCTGTAGCTACAGCTCCCAACATTGACGGTACCGTTGTTGAGGGTGAGTATCCTCTCGTTATCGTCACCGATACAACAGGTGACGAGTACGGTATTAGAACTGCTCCTTACGCAGGTTCTGAGTGGGGTGTAGGTAAGGCTACATTCTACATCGCATATGATGAGGAGTGCCTCTATTATGCTGCAGAGCTTGAGGATCCTTGTGCTGTTCACCACGGTCAGTTTACTAATGCTTTGAGAGCTGACCAGATGATCTTCACAGTTGGTTCTCTTATGGATACAGGTGACCCCGTAGGTATGGCTTCCACCATTGATATCCGTATGTTTAACGGTCAAGACGGCGACCCCAATGCAGAGACAGACTTCATTCAGGTGTTTGACGCTCAGAAAGACTTCCTTAACTCTTGGATCTCCGGTCAGACCTATACTGGCGACGATGCAGCAGCATTCCTTAAGGACTGGATCACATCTCCCAATGCTGAGACAGGCGTTACAACATATGAGATCGCTATCAAGTGGGAAGCAATCAAGTCGCTTTGGCCCGATAGCGAGTTTGATCTCCGCTATGACCTTATCAACATCGGTTTCTCCATTCAGGATGTTATTGATACACTTGAAGAGGGCGGCGAAGTTGGTCAGAGAACCGGTATCAAGTATTGGGGTGTAACAGGTGAGCAGGCTGAGGCAGCTTACGCAGCACTCGCAGCAGAGTATGACGGAAGCGTAGCACTTCACGGTCAGCACCAGGAGAAGATCATTCCTGCTATGCTTTACATCGGTACAGAGGAAGAGTATGCAACAGCAACATTCACATCCAAGCCCGTAGCAGACACAGAGCCTGTTGAGGATACAGAGCCTGTTGAGGACACAGAGCCCGTAACAGAGCCTGCAGAGGAAAAGGGCTGTGGTGCTTCTATCGCAGCAGCAGGTGTTGCTCTCGTAGCAGCTCTCGGAACATGCGTAGCATTCGTTTCGAAGAAGAGATAATTTAAGTAACATTAAATAACTCAAATAATTTGAGGGTGTCGCTTACGCGACACCCTCTTTGTCATAACTTACTTTGTCTTTATCTGGTTCTGCTCGTAGCTCTCGATCATCTTCTTAACCATCTGACCGCCGATAGAGCCTGCCTGACGGGCGGTAAGATCACCGTTGTAACCCTGCTTAAGATTTACGCCAACCTCGCTTGCAGCTTCCATCTTGAACTGCTCAAGCGCCTTTTTAGCTTCCTTATTTGCCATAATATACTCCGTTCCGCCGTTTGTACGGCTTTACTTTCCTTTGATAATTCTTTTACGCGGAATTGCATTCGGTCTTACTCGGTAAGGCACAACGCAGCTCCTCGTAATCATCTATATTGAATTGAGCTGCGATGTGTTTCGCGCTCTGTTATTATTGTTCTCAAAAGATTACGGAATATTAACGGCAAAATAAGGCTTTTTTGTTCATATATTTTTCTAAAAAGGTAAGGAAGAGGAAAGTACCGAAAATTTTTCGTAAAATTAATGGAATGTATTGACATTTTAGGCAGTGTATGATACAATTAGACAGGTAATTGCATATTAAATTTATGGAGGAAAAAGATGAAAATTACTGTAAGAATTTTGTCGCTCCTTCTCGTGCTTGTTATGCTTGGTTCTTGCCTCATAGCTTGCGGCGGCGGTGGCGATGATGAAAAGGACACTCCAAAGGACACTGCCAAGCCCTCTGGAAACGACGAGGTAGTTTCAAGCCTTCCCGATATGGATTGGGACGGCGCTACATATAACATCCTCGGCCGTGACGGTGGAAGTGCATCGCAGTTTACAAACTTTGAGGTGTATTATGAGGAAATGCCTGAGGATGTTGTAGGTCAGGCGGTTTACAAGAGAAACGATGCGCTTTACAACAAATATAATTTTGTTGTAAGCGGAACTAATGTTCCGCTCGCACATGAAACAGCACAGGTATTTTATGAGTCGGGTGATGATCTTTATGATCTCGTGATCTATATACCTACATTTGTTCAGGCTCATGCACAAAGCGGCTATCTCCTTAACCTTTTGGACATCAACTATGTTGATACTACACACAAGGCATGGAATCAGTATGCTAATGAGCAGCTTACCATTGGTAATAAGCTTTACTATACTACCAGTGATTTCCTGCTTCAGGATAAGCACAGACTCTTCTATATGTTCTATAACAGAGACCTTGCAAGCACACTTAACCTTGGAAGGTTTGAGGACATGGTTGACAATAACACATGGACTCTTGAAAATGTTGCTTCGCTCGTAAAGCAGGCATCTGCCGATGTTGACGGTACTCCCGGATATAACATGTATGACCGTTTTGGATTTGCATATCAGAACTACTTTACATTTACCGTTATGGCATACAGTGCGGGCTTCCGCATTTCCGAGATGGGTGCTAACGGTTATCCTAAGCTTGTTGGCGCTACAGATAAGATGCTTAGCATTCTTGATGATGTTTTGACTATAACCTCCAACAAGAATACTACTTGGATTCAGGAAGCTCATCCCGATCTTAGTTACACCGATGACTCACATCCTGAGATAATGTTCATGGATAACAGAGTGCTTCTTCTTAACGCATTTACATCTTTCTTTGATCATATTCTCGGTAAAGAG
>JAZOSH010000052.1:0-4321 GCA_045656985.1 Eubacteriales bacterium
CTTCACCCCGCGTCCGTCTACGCGGCCGTGCTCCACCGCGGCGGCCGCGCCCATCATGGCTGTGGCCTTGGCGTGGGTGGTTCCCGCGGGGATGCCGAAGAGGGAGCACAAAAACAGAGCCTGCGCCGAGGCGGCGTCCGCCGCAAAGCCCTCGTGGGGTGTCAGATGCACCATCTCGCGCCCCATCTTGTCAATAATCCGACGGCCGCCCATGGCCGTGCCCGCGCTCATCACCGCCGAGGTGAGAAAAATCAGCCACGAAGGATGCCAGCATCCGAAATAGCAGCCGCACACAAGATAAATAACCGCAGTTAAAACGGGATAAGAGAACTCCGAAAAGCGCCTTTCATAAATTGCCTCAACAAAAGAATAGTAGACAGGAACGGTAACAAAAATTATCCACGAGGGATGCCAGCCACCCAAAATATTGAAAAATCCGAAGCATAGATATGCTATCACGCAGATTATGGGATACGGCACCTCGAGCCAGAATCTCGCACCTTTTCTTTTCTTGACTCTTATGTGTAGATGCTTGTCTTCTCCCACGTTTCCCTTCCCCATAAAAACGGTGTCATAATCGTCATAATCGTCATCATCGTTGTCATCATCGTCTTCGTCTTCGTCTTCGTCATCATCTACGTCGCCGGAATCCACGGTTATTCCGCTTATATTTATTTTGACAGTCTTTCCGTCATTCTTTTCGACGAAAATGCCCGTGGGACCTATTTTCACCTTGCCTTCATCGTCATCAACGGTTATAAAAACATTTTCAGATTCCTCTGTCTCGCCCGATTCCTCCTTGACAGCTTCTTCTTTATTATCTTCTTTTTGTCCAAAAATAAGCTCGTCAAGGGTAAGGTCATAAATTTTTGCAAGAGCGATGAGGTTGTCTGTGTCGGGAGACGCCTCACTCCTCTCCCATTTTGATACCGCCTGACGAGACACGCCAAGCTTCTCTGCAAGTTCTTCTTGGGAAAGGTTATGTTTTTTTCTTAATTCATATAATCTGTTAGCGGTTTCAATAGTCATATCCGAAAATTCCTTTCATTTATTTCATGACACAAGTATATCAAAAAACACAGCCTTTGACTATACATTTTAGCTTTCAATTCGCGCAACCTTTGGTTGCATCTCCCATTATATAACGGCTTCAGGCAAATATCAAGGGTTAAATAGAAAATCTTAAATTCTCCATGATCTTTATACATTTACAAATAACGGGCGACCAAGTCGCCCGTTGCTTATTTACGCTCTTTCTCTATAAATCCGCGAAGTGTCTTATTGGTGTCAAAAAGCTTTGCAAGCAAAGCCGCGCTGACTGCGCCAAACACTCCTTGAACTATATTGGGCACAACGCTAGCGAGCGCGCCCGCAAAACCGTATCCAAGGAAAGTGGCCTCAACAAGATAATAGCCCGCCACCATAACGATACAGCCAACGATGCCCGAAACTGCCGTAAAAACAAAATTTTTCTTCGGCAGGAGCTTGAGAAAGCACCACGCAAGAAGTGCCATAAGTCCTTTTATCACAAAGGTTGGCAATATGTAAGTCGGATATCCGCCCAAAAGATCGGATAGTGCCGAGCCGAGAGCCGCCGAGAGCGTTCCGAATACGGGTCCGAGCAACCAGCCCGAGAGCAGAACGATACTGTCACCGAGGTGAACGTACCCGCCCGTGGGCGTAGGTATCTTTATCACAAAGGTCGCGCAAAAGGTGAGTGCCGCAAAGAGCGCAGAAATTATAATTTTCTTTAGCTTTTTATCCATGTAAGATCATCTCCATTCTATTTTTTACTTGATCTCCTCAATATTATACGGAGTTGACTGATATACAAAGTAGTTCAGCCAATTTGAGTATAGAAGATTTGCACACGAGCGCCATTTTACTATAGGCTCTTTCGTGTCATCGTCATCGGGGAAATAATTTTTCGGTATATCAATTGGAAGACCCGCATTTTTGTCACGCATGTACTCGTTTTTGAGGGTATCCGCGTCGTATTCCGAATGTCCCGTCACAAATATCTGCCTGCCCTTGTCGGTAGAGACAACGAAAACGCCCGCCTCATCAGAGCTTGAAAGTATTTTAAGCGCCTTAACTGCCTCAATGTCCTCACGCAGACAGGTCGTATGCCTTGAATGAGGCACAACGAATGTATCATCAAAGCCACGGAACAAAATAGAGCGCTTATAGTCTACCTTATGCTCAAAAACACCGAAAAGCTTCTTAGCAAGCCCATATTTCTTTATGCCGTAATGATAGTAAAGACCCGCCTGAGCACCCCAACAAATGTGGAATGTGCTCGTAACATGAGATTTGCTCCACTCCATTATTTCGCAAAGCTCGTCCCAGTATTCCACCTCTTCAAACTCAAGATGCTCAACCGGAGCGCCTGTGATTATCATTCCGTCATATTTCTTATTCTTCACCTCGTCAAAGGTCTTGTAAAATGCAAGCATGTGCTCCTCAGATGTGTGACTAGACTTATGCGACGCAGTCTGCAAAAGTTCAAGTTCGACCTGAAGAGGAGTATTTCCGATAACACGCGCTATCTGCGTCTCTGTCGCCACCTTCTGCGGCATAAGATTGAGCATTAGAATCTTCAGAGGTCTGATATCCTGCGTCATAGCTCGGGTTTCGGTCATTACGAATATATTTTCATTAAGTAAAACCTGCGTTGCAGGCAAAAGATTTGGTATTTTTATCGGCATTATTATGCCTCCCTGTTCCTTTTAGTTGATAGCCTCAAGCGCCTGATTGATGTCGTCGATAAGGTCGTCAGCACTCTCTATTCCGCAGGAGAATCTTACAAGATCGGGACCAACTCCCGCCGCAACGAGCTCCTCATCAGTCATCTGTCTGTGTGTCGCGCTTGCGGGGTGCAAGCAGCAGCTTCTCGCATCTGCAACATGTGTCTCAATAGCCGCGATCTTAAGGTTCTTCATAAAGGCTTCCGCGGCGCGCCTTCCACCCTTTACGCCAAAGCTCACAACACCGCAAGTGCCATTCGGCATATACTTGCAGGCAAGCTCGTAATATTTGTCACCTTCAAGTCCGGGGTATGTAACCCAAGCCACCTTTTCGTTAGACTTGAGGAACTTCGCAACAGCAAGACCGTTCTCGCAGTGGCGAGCCATTCTCACATGAAGGCTCTCAAGGCCAAGGTTGAGAAGAAATGCGTTCTGGGGCGCCTGAATTGCACCAAAATCACGCATGAGCTGTGCTGTCGCCTTGGTAATAAACGCCCCCTCAAGCCCAAATCTCTCGGTGTAGGTCACCCCGTGATAGCTTGCATCAGGGGTGCAAAGACCAGCGAACTTCTCGGGGTACTTTGTCCAGTCAAACTTACCGCTGTCAACGATGCAACCGCCAACTGCCGCGCCGTGTCCGTCCATATACTTAGTTGTAGAGTGTGTAACTATATCACAGCCCCACTCAAAAGGACGGCAATTTACGGGTGTTGCAAAGGTGTTATCAATGATAAGCGGCACACCGTTCTCATGTGCTACCTTCGCGAAAAGCTCAATATCAAGCACTGTAAGTGCAGGATTTGCAATGGTCTCACCAAAAACTGCCTTTGTGTTGGGTCTGAACGCCGCGCGGAGCTCTTCCTCGGTGCAATCGGGGGAAACAAAGGTAAAATCAATACCCATTCTCCTCATAGTGACCGAGAAAAGATTGAATGTACCGCCATATATAGAAGAAGATGATACTATGTGGTCACCGCAGCCCGCGATGTTGAATATTGCAAAGAAATTCGCTGCCTGACCCGACGAAGTAAGCATAGCAGCAGTTCCGCCCTCCATGTCGCAGATCTTTGCTGCAACGCTGTCGTTGGTGGGATTCTGCAGACGGGTATAGAAATAGCCCGATGCCTCAAGGTCAAAGAGCTTTCCCATATCCTCGCTTGTAGCATATTTGAAAGTTGTGCTCTGAATTATCGGGATCTGACGGGGCTCACCATTTCCTGGAGTATAACCGCCCTGCACGCACTTTGTTTCTATTTTATAATTTGACATAATATCACCTCGTGATCTGAATTTGAATTACATATTAGTATATCATAAATTTCAAGCGCTTTCAAGGGCATATAAAAAATTTATACCTATATAAACAAAAAAACGCACTTTTTAGTGCGTTCTTTTCTCTATGACCATTGAAAACCGAATAAAGTATGTTTTTGAGGTAGAATAAAACTCAAGTAATTGTGTAAACTTGAACAAAGTAGTTCAAGCCCTCGGTCTATTAGTATCGGTCAGCTGAACACATTACTGTGCTTACACCTCCGACCTATCAAACTTGTAGTCTGCAAGTGACCTTACCT
>JAZOSH010000053.1:0-33761 GCA_045656985.1 Eubacteriales bacterium
AAAAGTTGGAGTCGAGAACGAGGAGTTTGTAGATGAGACTCTTGTATGCAAGGATTGTGGAAACGAGTTCGTATTCACAGCCGGCGAGCAGAGATTCTACAAAGAGAAAGGCTTCATGAACAAGCCCAAGGCTTGCAAGGCGTGTCGTGACGCTAAGAAGAATGCCGGAAAGGCTCCCCGTGAGTACTTCGAGACAGTTTGTGCACAGTGTGGCGGTGTTGCAAAGGTAACATTCCAGCCCTCCGAGGACAGACCTGTTTATTGCAGCGCATGCTTCGAGGAAAGAAAGAAAGCACAGGGCTAATTGTCAAAATAAAATTGATAATCTGACCATGCGGTCTATAGAGATGTCATATTTATATGGCATCTCTTTTCCTTTTGAAATAAAATTAAGGGCAAGCTCTGAAAAGAGCTTGCCCTTAATTTTATTTATCTTTCTTGAGCGACTTTCTTGAGCCATCAGGGTACTGGATTACCGTGTTGTCAAGCATCATTCCCATCGAAATACGGAATTCTGCGATGTACTCCTCGCGGAGCGCCTTCTGTTCTGCTTTTTCTTCTTCAGTAAGTCCTTCTGCTTTCTGCTTACGAGCCAACTCATTTATTCTTGCAACCTTTTCTTTTTCCACTTCACACCTCTTATGCACGAAGGTTGATGCCAAGCTGCTTGTCAAGCGCCGAAAGAATCTTGTCGGATACCTTGTCAGCCTCTTCAACTGTGAGAGTTCTGTCAGTCGCGCGGAGAATTACTCTTATGGAAACCGATTTCTTGCCCTCACCGATCTGATGTCCGGTGTAGATGTCAAAGAGACTTACATCTTCAACAAGCTTTCCGCCCGCGGTTGCCATGATCTTCTCTATCTTGCCGACTTCAAGGTCCTTGTCGCAAACGAAGGAGAAGTCACGCGATGAAGCAGGGAACTTCGGAAGTGCCTTGTAGTGCTTTTCTGTGCTTGAAAGCTCAAATAGCTTGTCAAAATCAAGCTCTGCTGCATATACGGGAATAGATATTCCGTAGTTCTGCATTACAAGAGGATGAACCTGACCGAGAACGCCAAGGACTGTATCCCCAACCACAATGTTAGCACATCTTCCGGGATGATAAGAGGGATTGTCCCTTACTGCAACAAATTCTGCATTCTTTATGCTTGCAAGAGCAATGATGTTCTCACAAACACCCTTAAGAGAATAGAAATCTACCTTGCCGTACATTCCAACAGTAGTTACCTTGTTCTCGTTGGGGAGAGTGTCTGCTCCTGTGGGAATATATACCGATGCATTCTCAAAGAGAGCAACATTTTCGTTGTTGAAGTTGACATTTCTTGCAATCACCTCAAGAAGCGAGGGGAGAGCAGTTGTTCTCATAACACTCGTATCCTCGCCCAAGGGGTTAGAGATAACGATAGATGTGCGGAGTGCGCTATCCTCGGGAAGTCTTATCTTGTCGTAGTATTTGGGGCTGATGAATGAGAATGTCTGGATCTGCGATACACCCATTCCTATCATAGCTGACTCAACATTCACCTCAAACTGCTGTTTCTTTGAGCGGCCGCCACGGGTTGTCTCTGCCTTGATATTGGTAGAGGGGATCTTGTTATATCCGTATATACGGGCTACCTCTTCGGCAATATCATTCATACAGCCAAGGTCAGCACGGAATGAGGGGACAGTTATCTTATCGCCTTCTATCTTACACTCGAGAGAGGTAAGGACAGATTTCATATAGTCCTCATCAATATCAGTTCCAAGGAACTTATTTATAACAGAAGCATTGAGAGTAAGAACGGTGGGTTCTTTCTTGGTGGGATAAACATCTATCATTCCGTTTACCACCTCACCCGCGCCGAGAAGCTCAATAAGCTCGCATGCGCGTTCAAGGGCACCGTAGCAATTTTCGGGATCAAGACCCTTTTCAAATCTTGCTGAGCTCTCTGTACGCATACCGTTTTTCTTTGCGGTAACTCTTACAGAACCGCCAAGGAAGGAAGCAGACTCAAATACAACAGTCTTTGTGCTATCGGTGATCTCGCTGTTCTCACCGCCCATAACTCCCGCAAGTGCAACTGCCTTTTCCTTGTCGGCAATAACGAGCATAGTAGAGTCAAGAGTGTGCTCCTGTGAATCAAGAGAGATAAACTTTTCTCCGTCAGCGGCACGGCGTACATTTATAGCCGAGCCACCAAGACATGCGTAATCAAAGGCATGCATAGGCTGACCATACTCAAGCATTACATAGTTTGTAATATCAACGATATTATTTATGGGTCTTACACCGCTTGCGCGCAGTCTCATGCGAAGCCAAAGAGGCGAGGGCTCAACCTTTACATTCTTAACTACTCTTGCAGCATATCTGTGGCAGAGGTCGGGGGCAGAGATTTCAACCGAGATATAATCCTCAACCTTATCATCGCCGTCGCAGCCCTTTACAACAGGTGTGTGGAGCTTGAGTTCGCGCTCAAAGGAAACAGCGCTTTCTCTTGCAAGACCTATTACAGAGAGACAGTCAGGGCGATTTGAGGTTATCTCAAACTCAACCACACTGTCACGAAGCATAAGAGCATCACGGATATCCTTGCCTATCATAGCCTCAAAGCTATCGTCAAGAATAAGAATTCCGTCGGTAGCAGCACCGGGCATATCGTGCTCGGTAAGTCCCAACTCCGCAATAGAGCAGAGCATGCCGTTTGACTCAACGCCACGGAGCTTGCCTGCCTTTATAACAACTCCACCGGGAAGTTTTGCTACGGGAAGCGCGGCAGGAACGATAGCGCCCTCAAAAACATTCTGTGCGCCTGTAACTATCTGTGTTGTATTTCCACCGCCAATATCCATCTGGCATATCTGAAGATGGTCGCTGTTTTCGTGGGGAGCGATACTAAGTATCTTTGCAACGATGACATTTTCAATGTCCTCGGCAAGAACTTCAAATCCCTCGACCTTTGAGCCGGTATCGGTCATTCTGTCGGAATATGCCTTATTATCTATATCGCTGACATCAACAAAGTCAGCAAGCCAATTTCTTGATAAATTCATTACTCTTACCTCCTTTAGAACTGCTCAAGGAAACGCATATCATTCTCATAGAGATGACGCATATCGTCAATTCCGTATCTTGTCATAGCAACACGCTCAATGCCAACACCAAACGCAAAGCCGCTATATACCTCTGGGTCAATACCACAATTGGAGAGAACGAAGGGATGAACCATTCCTGCACCGAGAATTTCTATCCACCCCTCACCCTTACAAAGTCTGCAGCCCTTACCGCCACATACAAAGCATGATACATCAACCTCTGCCGATGGCTCTGTGAAGGGAAAATGGTGGGGACGGAAGCGAAGCTTTGTCTGCTCGCCGAAAAGTGCTTTTGCAAAGGTCTCGAGCGCTCCCTTGAGGTCGCCCATAGTGATGCCCTTGTCAACTACAAGTCCCTCAAACTGATGGAAGAGGGGAGAGTGTGTAGCATCAACTGCGTCCGAACGGTAAACACGGCCGGGGGATACCACTCTTATAGGAGGCTGCTGTTTTTCCATAGCTCTTACCTGAACAGGAGAGGTCTGGGAGCGGAGCAGAATGTTATCTGTAATGTAGAAGGTATCCTGTGTATCTCTTGCTGGGTGATCCTTCGGGATGTTAAGAGCCTCAAAGTTGTAGTAATCGTACTCTACCTCGGGTCCCTCAATAATTGAAAAGCCCATACCTATAAAGATGTTCTCGAGCTCACGCTGTGTAGCTGTGAGAGGATGAATGTGTCCCATTGCAGGGGCTTTGCCGGGAACAGTAACATCTATTTTTTCTTCAATAAGCTTGTTCTCAAGCTCTTTTGCTGCAAGCTCTGCAGTGCGAGACTTTATCGCTCCTTCAATAGTAGCTCTTACCTCATTTGCAAGCTGACCAACAATAGGACGCTCCTCGGGAGTAAGTGCACCCATTCCGCGAAGAATACTTGTAAGCTCACCCTTCTTGCCAAGGTACTTGATTCTTATTTCCTCAAGATTTGCATCGGGTAAGGCGATTGCAGCCATTGCTTCTTGTGCGATAAGCTGAAGTTTTTCTTTCATTTTTATATTTCCTTTCTTACATTATAATCAAAAAAATAAACCCGTCCATAAAAATAGGACGGGTAAAATACTCGCGGTACCACCTAAATTTCGGCATCAAAGCCAACACTTTGCGGACATATAACGGTGTCTGCCGTATCCTGCTACTTATTTCACAGGATCTGCTCCGAAGGGAAATGCAAATATTTCGATATACGCCCGCTTTCAGCCGTGTCGGGCTCTCTGTAGTACACCTTATGAAATACTGCTGACTTCATCATAGCATTTACTCTGTGTATTATATCATATTGAAAGAAGAATTGCAATAGTTTTAGCAAAAAAAATTAAAGGCGGTCAGCAATGCTGACCGCCTGAATATTTTATTCGTCAACCTCTGTTTCGGTCTCTCTTTCCTCTTCAGGAATATAGTCCTCATAGTTCTTGAGTTTTGTTTCGGTGAATATCGGCATACCCATATACGAGAATTCAACCTTTGAAAGCTCATCGCTTATAAGCACTGCATTTTGATTGAAGATAACGGGAATAACAGGCATATCCTCAACAAGCATCTTTTCTGCATCGTGAAGGAGAGAAGCTCTGTTCTTGATATCCTTTTCCGCGTAAACCTTCTCCATCAGCGCGTTATATTCCTCGCTGTCATATCCTGAAATATGAGGAGTAAGGAGGTAATCAAGGTTTGTCATATCCATTCCCTGACCAGAGAATGCCTTTGCATATACCGAAAGTACCGAATAAGCATCAGCTGAAAGAGCTACAAGATCTACTGCTGCAACCTCAAAACGACCTGCTCTGTATGACTCTGCAAAAACATCGTCCTTTATTGTCCTGTCAATCTCTTGAGTTACCTTTGATATCTCATCGTTGACAATAGTTTCTATTGCATTGATTGCTACATTGAAGCCAAGGCCCTTCTTGCCCCAAGCATCAGCAACCATTTTTGCAATCTCCATATGAACATCGTCATAAGCTGCAACAGAAATGGCAAACATATAATCGGAGGGGTCAATTCCGGCCTGCTTGAGAAGCTTCTTTGCCTCATCAAGATCAGCGCTTGATGCGATAAGATCTCCGCTTATCGCTCTGAAGGAATCAGACTTTTTCTCGTTAGTGTTCTTTATGCCGTGGGGAACAAGACCCGAAGCTGCTTTAGCAAAAACTACTGCTTCTACAATAGCATCTCTGTCAAGAGCAAGAGAAAGCGCATTTCTTACATCCTTATTGGCAAAGATCTTATCGCCGTCAACACCCTCAACAAGCTCTGTGTTATACACATTTCTGCTTGAGGAGAGAGATGCAAAGGCATCTGCATCGTATTTTCTAACGATAGCATTGTGATTGAGAACATAGGAGTGAGTGCTGAGAGCGTCGGTTTTGGTCGCCTTATCAGCATAATCGTTTCTTACAGAGAGGGGAATATCGCCAACATAGAAGAGCTCACCGTTCTCATAAGCCGCCATTATCTCCTCATCTGTCATACTGTAATTTATGCGGAGCTGGTAGGGCTTAACAGTTTTATCGTAAGCATCGGATGTGAAATCTCTGTAGTAGTAGGGGTTTCTCTCGATTATCATCTGGCTGATGGCAACGAGCTCGCCAGCCGACATCTTGGGCTCATATGTAATTGCACGAAGCTTGAAGGGACCGCTTGTTACCATTGTAGAGGGCTTCTTTGCCCAGTCGTCACCTGCTCTTGAAACAACATCCTCACGAAGAGGAACAAGTGCATAGCTACAAATGTTAACAAGGAACTGATCATAGTTTATATCTCCAACAAACTCAACCGATACCTCATATTCATTAAGTGCGTAGATAGCAACATCATCAATAGACGCATTGCCTTCCTTTGCCTCACGGGCATTCTTTACATCAAAGAGGAGGGAAGCTGCGTCATAGGACTTCTCATTATCAAGAACTCTCTTCCATGCGTAAACAACATCGTTTGCGGTAACAGGAATGTTATCACTCCATGTGCCGCCCTTTGAGCCTTTTCCAAGAGTAATGATCATCTTGTACTCGCCAAGCTCTTCGTTCTTTGTAACCTTATAGCTTTCGGCCAAGGATTTCTGAATCTTGCCGTTCTCGTCAAGCACGAAAAGATTATCATAGAGAAGGCTTACTACCTTAAGTGCCGATTCGTTTGTAAATGCGTTGGCGGGATCAAGGTCATAAACCATATCGGTAAGGTACATACTGATGTAAGCACCCTTGTCCTCGTCATCAAGTTTTGCCCCACAGCCCGCAAATGCGGAGAGTACTATTATAAGGCAAATAACAAGTGAAAAAATGCGTTTTAACATTGTTTGGAACTCCTCCTAAATTGCTTCGGGTAAATATACGATAATAACAAAAATATTACCAAGATATTATACCATTTTTTTGTCACAAAATCAATCGTTATCACAGCAATGTTTCAAGTTTCGTCTATCTGCACAATTAAGAAAGAAGATAGTTGTGCATATTTCCTATAATAATAAAGAAAATTTTAAAAAAAAAGGAGTTTGAAATGAACAAATTTATAAATTCTGACCTTGCCGTAGAAAAGAAAGGTATTTATGTTTCGGAGGGAGGTGGTGATGCGTGCTATACAGAGGAGGAAAAGGGGGCAGCAACTGTCTGCAGACTTCGCATAGAGGACGAAGAGAGCGAGAAAAAGTATGGGAGGAAAAAGGGGCATTATGTAACTGTGTTTTGCGATAAGATATGGCTTATGGACAATGCCGAGATGGATAATATGGCGGCGGTAGTTTCAGGTGAGCTTGAAGAGATGCTCCTTGGCGCGACGGGCGGAAGGCCTGTGCGAAAATTATCAGTGCTTGTCGCAGGACTTGGTAATACAGAAATAACTGCCGACGCAATAGGGCCTTTTAGTGTACAGCAGATGACGGTTACAAGGCATTTACGCCCCTTTTACACAAAAATTTTCGGTGAACGAGAAGTTACTGATGTTTCTGCCATACTACCTGGGGTGCTCTCGCAAACAGGGATAGAAACTGTTGAGATAGTAAAGAGTGCGGTAAAAAGCATATCTCCCGATGTTGTGATAGCTATAGATGCACTTGCCGCACGCAGCTGTGAGCGTCTTGGTACGACCGTTCAGCTTTCTGATAACGGTATCTCTCCAGGCTCCGGTATAGGAAATATGCGAAAGGCAATAAACAGAGAAAACCTTGGTGTTCCCGTTATAGCGCTCGGAGTTCCCACCGTAGTTGATTCTTCAACTCTTGTTTACGATACACTTGAGCGCGCAGGAGTAAAAAATATAGACGGTGAGCTTCAGCGCATACTTGAGGATGGCAGAGGATTTTTTGTTAGTCCAAAGGAGAGCGATATGATAACACGATCTGTTTCAGAGCTTCTTTCGCTTACACTTGATATGACATTCGGCACAAGGGTATAAATTTTTGCAGAGACGAATATTATTTTGTGAGTGATTATCATCACAAAATTAAAGGAAGGACTATATAAAATGACAGAAAAGAATATACCAATGCTTGAGAGCGGAAAAGATTTTTTTGTTGACCTTGGGGAGATAGAAGAGGGAGTCACCGGTGAGAAAAGGGCAAAAATGAGACGAGGATTGTGGCGGGCATACCTTGTTACAAGCTCGGTAATATTTCTTGCGGTTATAGCAGTGATAGGAATTTATTTTATCGGTCGCGCACCGCACCACTCATTTGCAGATAATGTGGCGCAACTTATATTAAATGTAAAATTTGCTAATGTAAAAAGCGATGAACCTATCATTGAGACCGACACACCCGATGAAAACTCACCCGAGAGTGAGGGGATTCCCGATATTCCGTCAGGCGCGACAGATAGTGAGACAGAACCGCCTACTGAGGACGAGCCCCACGACTTTTACGACAGTCTTTACACCTTTGATCATTCGCTTGTCCCTGAAGGGCACAAGGCAATAATCCCTATGGATCTCTCGCTTTCCTCATACGGGGTGACATATATAAACAACTTTACAGGATATAGTCCCGATACCGAGGGGCTTTTGCGTGCAAGTCTCGGCGGTAGCGAATTTCTCCCGCTTTCTGTAAATACCGCACCGCTCGTACTGATAATTCACACTCACGGACGAGAGGGATTTTGTGATGAAGGGGCGATTTCCTATGTCGATAACGGAGGAGATATCGCGAGAAGCGAGGACGGTGAAGGAAGTGTTAGTTTGCTTGGAGCGCTCATGGCAGAGCGACTCAATGAAAAGGGAATATCTACTATACATGCAGAAGACATTCATGATATATCCTACAAGGACTCATATAAGCGAAGTGCCGAAACGGTTGCGAAATATTTACAAAAATATCCCTCAATAAAGCTCGTGATAGATGTCCATCGGGACAGTATCATGACCTCATCAGGAGATCTTGTGCGCCCAGTGACACTTGTTAATGGAATGGAGACCGCGCAGGTAATGTGCGTCGTAGGCAGTGATTGGGGAGGGGACGAATGTAAAAATTGGCAAAATAACCTCTCGCTTGCCCTCAAGATACGGGAAAAGCTGAACGCAAAGTATAATAATCTTTGTCGCCCAACAAGCCTTCGCTCCACTACATATAATCAAGAGATGTCAAGCTATTCCTTACTTGTTGAGATAGGGGCTTGTGGCAACTCATATACAGAGGCTGCCCGAGCAACAGAGCTTGTCGCTGATTCTCTTGCGGAAATTATAAAAAATATTCCAAAATAAGAAAAATATTTCAAAAGCCCCTTTACAAATGCCTTTTTGTATGATATAATAATTCCAACAAAGGAAAAATGTCGGAGGGCAAGATGAATTATATTGATAGAATAAAAAAACTGAAGAGCGAGAGAAAGATCACAAATGACAGACTGTCAGAGCTCACAGGTATCCCGCTTGGTACACTTAGCAAGCTTCTTGCAGGCATCAGTGACTCGCCCAAGCTTTCAAACATCGTCGCAATTGCCGAGGCACTTGATTGCTCTATTGATTATCTTGTAAGTGGAAAAGAGGATAATAACCACAATTTCACTCTTGCCGATGACGAGATCGAGCTTATTAAAAAGCTTCGTGAGCTTGATGCTTGCGGAAAGGATATTGCAACCTTTGTTGTTAACCGAGAATATAGCCGCGTTGCCGAAGCCCCTATGCCCGCACCTCAGATAATCGTCAATAAGACAAGGGTAGCAAAGACAGAAGAGAAGGAAACAGTAAAGGCTACACTTTCCCGTAGAAGCATCTTTCTTTACGATATGCCCGTTTCTGCCGGTAACGGAGTTTACCTTGATGAGGAGAGCGCAGAAAAGATAAATATTCCCGACAACGATAAGACCGAGGCGGCAGATTTTGCTCTTCGCATAAGCGGAAACAGTATGGAGCCTAAATATCACGACGGAGACATTCTTCTTGTTGAAAGCTGTGACAGTACAGAGGTTGGAGAGCTTGGAATTTTCGTGCTTGACGGAAGCGGATATTTCAAGAAAAACGGTGGAGACAGACTTATCTCTCTCAACTCCGAGTTTGCCGATATTCTTCTTAAGAACTATGAAGAGGTTGCCTGTTGCGGCAGAGTGGTAGGAAAGCTTAAAAGAAAATAAAAAATAAAAAACCGAGTCTTTGGACTCGGTTTTTTTATTTTCCTTTTTTTTGGGCAATAATAGTAAAAAAGGAAAGAGGAAAGCTATGATAAAGGTATGTGAGATAATAAGCGATACAAATATTGGAGGAGCAGGAAGGCTGCTCGTGACACGGTTATCAGTCAGTGACAGAGAGCGCTTTAATGAGGTGGTAGTTCTGCCCCGAACAAGTAAGCTTTGCGATTGTTTCAAAGACATCGGGATCAAGCTTTGCGAGATGAACTACTGCGCTGATTCTTCATTTGATATGCGTGCGATTCCTGAGCTTGTCCAGGTATTTAAAAGAGAAAAGCCCGATATCGTTAACTGTCACGGTTGCTTAAGTGCACGAATAGCCGCGTATATCGTGGGTGTTCCAATACGCATCTACACAAGACATTGCGCCTTTGTGCCGAGCAAAATAATGACTAACCCAATTGTAAAAAGGATAAACCGCTCTGCAAACAGACTGCTTAATACACGGATAATTGCTGTTGCTGATGCAGCGGCACAAAATCTTATTGATATGGGAGTGTCATCAGATCAAATAGATATAGTTATAAACGGGGTATTGTCCGTTGAAAGGTACTCCGAGAGAAGGAAAAAGGATATGCGCGAGTGCCTTGACATACCAAAGGACTCTTTTGTTTGCGGTATTTCTGCACGCCTTGAGGACTGTAAGGGAATTGACTGTCTGCTTCGTGCGGCAAAAGAGCTTTTGCAAAAGGATAAGAGATATTTTTTTATGATCGTGGGAAGTGGGAGTAAAGAAAAGGAGCTTAGATCGCTTGCTTCTTCATTGGGTGTTGAGGAGAATATCAAATTTTGCGGCTTTGTCAATGACATAACTCCCTATGTTAATTGCTTTGATCTTAATATAAATTGCTCACGGGGAACAGAAACATCCTCGCTTGCACTGTCGGAGGGAATGAGTATAGGACTTCCTTGTATAGCGAGTGATTTTGGAGGGAATCCCTATATGGTGCGTGACGGATATAACGGATTTATATATCCTACAGACGATCATATTGCCCTTGCAAAGAGAATATCTCTTCTTTCTCTTGACAAAGAACTATACCGTCAGATGTCAAAAAACGCATACGAAAGATATAAGAACGAGCTTAATGCAGAAAATATGGCAAGGAAAACAGAGGAGATATATTCCTCTCTTTTCCTTGCCAGAATGTCAAAGAATTATTGCAAAAGCGATAGAAAAATAGATGAGAAGTGAAATGGCATCAACGATTGTTGTGATAAAGGGACTCGCCATAACGGCAGGGTCAAAGCCAAGCCTTTTTGCAAGTATAGGGAGCGAGCAGCCTACAAGCTTTGCCATAATTACCGTGGCAAAAAGCGTTATTGATACCACTATAGCAACATTGATATTCTCAACAGTGAACTCGCACATGAAATCAAGCACGAGTGTCTTTACAAAGGATGCAACGGCAAGAGTAAGTCCGCAAAGCACAGATACACGAAGCTCTTTCCAAAGCACCGTGAGAATATTTCCCATTCGTACCTCGCCAAGGGAGAGACTACGGATTATTGTACCCGATGACTGACCGCCGGCATTACCGCCTGTTCCCATAAGCATAGGGATAAAGGCAGTGAGTATGATTCCAAGAGCACCGCTCGCAGACAGCTCGCCCTCAAAGTGACCGATTATCGCACTTGTAAAAGTTGCCGAAAGCATAAGGAGCAAAAGCCAAGGAATACGCTGCTTCCATGTTTCAAAAATTCCTGTCTTGAGATAGGGCTTGTCAGAGGGAAGGATAGCCGCCATCTTTTCAATGTCTTCTGTTGTTTCTTCCTCGATGACATCAAGTGCGTCGTCGACGGTAACGATACCGACAAGTCTGCCTTCGCTGTCAACAACGGGGAGAGCAAGAAGGTCGTATTTTGCGATCTTCTGCGCGACCTCTTCCTGCGGGTCTGTGGTAAGGGCGCTTATAACGGACTTGTCCATTATGTCCTCAATAAGCTCATCTTCCTTTGCAAAAAGCAGATCACGAAGCTCAACAATACCCTCAAGCACGCGGGCGTTATCGGTAACATAGATGACATAGACCGTCTCTTTGTGAGCACCGACGCGCCTTATACAGCTTACTGCATCTGCAACGGTCATAGACGAACGGATTCGCACGAACTCGGAGGTCATAACGCTTCCTGCGCTGTCATCTTCATATTTTAAAAAGCGATTTATCTCCGCTCTTGTTTGCTTGTCTGCATTTTTAATTATTCGGTCAACGACATTGGCAGGAAGCTCGTCAAGCATATCCATGACATCGTCAATATACAATTGGTCAAGAATTTTTGAAAATTCCTGATCGCTGAAGGCATGGATTATTTTTTCCTGAACATCTGAATCAAGCTCGGCAAAAATTTCAGCTGCAACGCCTTTTTTGAGCATACGGAAGACCTTTGGAAGATCCTCATCGCTGACAATAGCAAGATATTCTGCGGCGTCAACGGCATTCATCTCATAAAGCTCTTTTACAAGAGCCGAATATTTACGCTCGGCAAGAAGTGAATTAAGGGCTTCAAAATTCATGGGATTCACCTCCCAACAGTTTAATCTTTCTTATTAGTATAACATTTTTTCATAGGTTTGTCAAACAAATTTTTATTAAAGGAAAGAAGCGACTTCACAAGGTATAATTATTAGATAAATATGAAAAAACGGATAGGCAATTTTTGTGTATTGCTTATCCGTTTATCTCGTTTTCAAGCTGTTCCGCCGCGCTTTTCAATTCTCTTGCCGAGTTGAATGCAACGGATGCCCTGAACATACCGATATTTATAAAGTTACCCTCATTTGTTCTTACAAATCCCGAGACAGCATTTAAAAATCTCTCGCAGGCATCAAACATTCTTTTTGATGTTGCTATCATCTCGTTGTCGCAAAGGGAATCTGCCTCACATACAAGGCAAGAAAGTGAAGCTATCTTGCATTCAAGCTCCCCTGTGGAATAGGCAAGCTGTGTGGAGAAGGAATTGTAGCGCTCAAGGTATTTTTTTTGGTTGGCCTCTCCCTCAAACAGACGGAGCACGCCGTCCCCTTTAAAAGTGTCAAGATATGTCTCGGTTTCATTTTTAAGAGTGATTGCGGTGCGTCGTATATCTGACGCAGCAGCCATTATCTTTTCCAAAATATTCAAATCTTGTCCTTTCTCGTCAAAACACGGAAACCGTATTGATCGGTTTCCGTGTTTTGCGTATCAAGCAATTACTTGATCTCAACATTTACTTTTTTGGAATCTTGTGCGGCCGCCGCCTTCATAATGCTGCGGATCGCCTTGGCAATTCTTCCGTTTTTACCGATAACCATTCCCATGTCATCGGGTGCCACACTCAAAATCAAGTTGACATCATTTCCGTCAACTGTTTCAAGAACTGTAACCTCATCGGGACTGTCCACGATTGCGCGAGCGATTCCTGTTAAGGTTTCTTTCAGATCAGTCATATTTTATCACCTATCTGAAATTAGTCAATGATTCCTGACTTCTTAAGAAGAGCTCTTACTGTATCAGTGGGAACAGCTCCGTTAGAGATCCACTTCTTTGCCTTGTCAGCATCGATCTTAACTGTAGCGGGCTCTGTGCCAGGGTTGTAAGAACCGATCTCCTCGATGAAACGGCCGTCTCTGGGCGAGCGGCTGTCAGCAACTACTACGCGGTATGTGGGAGCTTTCTTCTTACCCATTCTTCTAAGTCTCATTTTTACTGCCATTGTTGTTTCCTCCATATATAAAAGTTTTAATATTTATAAAAATCCGTAATATTAGAACGGAATTTTCATCTTTCCTCGTCTCATTTTAGACATCATTTTGGGATTTGAGAATTGCTTCATAAGCTTCTTGATCTGGTCAAACTGACGGAGAAGCTTATTGACTTCCTCAACGCTCGTTCCGCTTCCGGCGGCGATACGCTTTTTTCTTGAGGCGCCGATTATTTCGGGCTTTTCGCGTTCCTTCTTTGTCATTGATTTGATAATCGCCTCTGTTCTCGCAAGGGCTTTTTCGTCTATCTTTGCATCCTTGAGAGCTCCGGGGTTCATACCTGGCATCATTCCCATAAGCTGCTCAACATTACCCATTTTCTTTATCTGCGTGAACTGGTCAAGATAGTCATCAAGAGTGAAGGTCGCATCTCTCATCTTCTGCTCAAGCTCTGCCGCTTTTTTCTCGTCATACGCCTGTTCAGCCTTTTCAATGAGGGAGAGAACATCACCCATTCCGAGAATTCTCGAAGCCATTCTTTCGGGGTGGAAGGGCTCAATAGTATCAAGCTTTTCTCCCATACCAACGAATTTTATAGGCTTGCCCGTAACATGCTTTATAGAGAGTGCCGCGCCGCCTCGTGTGTCGCCGTCAAGCTTTGTGAGAATTACTCCTGTAATGTCAAGGCGTTCATTAAAGGTTTCTGCAACCGTAACCGCATCCTGACCGATCATAGCATCAACGGTAAGAAGTATTTCTGTTGGCTCGGTCTTATCCTTTATTGCCTGAAGCTCTCCCATAAGGGTATCGTCAATGTGAAGTCGTCCCGCGGTGTCTATAAACACCATATCATAGCCCTTTTGAAGTGCGTACTTTACGCCCTCCTCGGCGATTTTTACAGGTGACTCCTTGTCCCCGAGAGTAAACACGGGAATATCAAGCTTTTCACCGACTATCTGGAGCTGCTTTATAGCGGCAGGACGGTATATATCGCAGGCTACGAGAAGGGGCCGTTTGCCCTGCTTCTTGTAGAGGCCCGCAAGCTTTCCCGCGTGCGTTGTCTTACCTGCACCCTGAAGACCGACCATCATAACAACTGTTGGAGGCTTCGGCGATATAACAAGCTTTGACTGCGTGCCGCCCATAAGGTTTGTGAGCTCTTCATTTACTATCTTAACGATCTGTTGAGCAGGAAGCAGAGATTCAAGCACCTCTGAGCCGACCGCTCTTGCAGAAACGCTATTTACAAAATCCTTGACGACTTTGAAATTGACATCTGCTTCAAGAAGCGCGAGCTTTATTTCTCTCATTCCGACCTTGACATCTGCCTCGGTCAGCTTACCCTTGCTTTTGAATTTCTTAAAAGCATTCTCAAGCTTTTCGCTGAGACTTTGAAACATTAGCTCACATCCTTTCAAAAATCGTATTTGCCTTACTCATCAATACAAGCCCGAAGCTCGTTTATCTTCTCGCACAGCTCGTTGTCAGCTTTAAGGGACTGTGAAAGGGCAAGAAGCTCGTCAGTCATCTGCCCGAGGCGCTCAATCTTCTTTGAAAGTCCAAGCCGTTCCTCAAAAAAGGTTAATTCTTCCTCTGCCTTTTTTATAAGCTCTCGCACGCCCTGTCTTGAGATTCCTATCTCTTCAGATATCTCTGCAAGAGAGAAGTCGTCATTATAGTACATATCAAGCACTGTTCGCTTGCGTTCGGTCAGTATCTCCCCATAAAAGTCAAGAAGATACCCGATTTTCAGGTTTTTTTCGTACATGATCTTACCTGCCTTTCGGGTGTAAAGCAAAATGCTTTACAAGTATAGCATACCGTAAAGCATTTGTCAAGAGTATTTTTAATTTTTTTCTTCTTCTTTTGACTTTAATTCGGAAATTGGAACAATGTCAAATAAATGGTCTATTATTGCTTCTGTAAAATGACACATGCTTGTTTTGATGCACAGGAAAACGAGCGTGCCGATTCCGAGTGCTTGAAAGTCCCAGTGCTTGAAAACAGCAAGCTCGAGTACTGCCGCCACGACTCCGCAGGATATGTAAAAAATTGTCTTTACAGTGTGTGGATGGTAATTACAGTGTTCGGATATCTCAAGCACAAATAGCTCATCAGATTCATGAGCAACATGTGTTTTAAACATAAGCTCAACACCGATAGGCATAAGAACACAGCTTGCAAGAAAGAGAGCAACTCGGACAGCCATTTCGTGAGGGTGGAAGTCATTAAGTAATAGAAGTATTCCATCAAGAACAAGGCTGTATATAATAGCTGTTACGAGTGACCAAAGGTGTGAGAATGATGTTTTTCTCATTATACAGATCATGATAATAATAACCAAGGATTGCATTATTATCTCTGCCATACCGAGTGTGAAAAAGGGAATAAATTCTCTCATTACAACATACAAGGCGTGGGCAGGGGAGATCTCAAGAGGAACTCCAAGTGAAGACTTTTCAAGAAAGGCTACCGAGAGTGCAAGAAAAAGTATGGCGAGCACATATACGAGCTCTGAAGGCAACTTGCATTTTTTCATCAATGTGATCCTTTTTTAAATTATGGGATATGTAGCGGTTTGTTATTGATTTTGTCCAAGCAGGTGGTTTACAAATTGCTGTGCTGTTCTGCCCGATATGCCGCCGTTCCTCATCTCCCAAGCATGTGCCGCGGAGATAAGCTCTCCGTCGGACATTTGTATCTCGGGGTGGCGGTGTGCAAGCTCAAGCACGATAGCTTCAAATTCTGCTTTTGTGGGCTTGAAATAGCCGATTGTAAGACCAAAACGGTGAACTAGAGAGAGTTTTTCTTCAACTGTTTCGGAGCGATGGATATCCTCACGAGTTTCTGCGTCGTTACGGTCCTTAAAGCTCTCCTTAATAAGATGGCGTCGGTTTGATGTAGCATATATCAACACATTATCGGGCTTTGTTTCAACTCCGCCCTCAATGATTGCCTTGAGGAACTTGTATTCTATCTCATAATCCTCAAAGGAGAGATCGTCCATATAGATAATAAAACGATAATTTCTGTTTTTAATTTGCGAGATAACAGCAGAGAGATCGCCAAACTGATGCTTGTATATTTCAATCATACGCAAGCCCTTGTCGTAAAACTGATTTACAACTGCCTTGATGCTCGTTGATTTTCCCGTTCCGCTGTCTCCGTAAAGAAGGACATTATTTGCTGCTAGTCCGTTTACGAATGCCTCGGTGTTTTCTATAAGCATTTGCTTCTGTCGTTCGTAGCCAACCAGGTCGGAGAAAACGACTCTGTTCATGTTGTTTATCGGTGCAAGATACATTTTTCCACCATCATATGCAAGGCGGAATGCCTTGTTAAGTCCAAACATTCCTACACCAAAATCATGATAGAAGCTAACTACCGCATTAAATACCTCTTCAGCGTTTTTTGCTTTCTCAATTTCGGCGCTTAATGCTTGAACCTTCTCGCTTACATTTCTGTTGTACATTTGCTCGCGCTTGGGGATAGCATTATAATCGGAGAGAACAGAGAAGCAGTCTATATCAAGAGCTTTCTCAATGCGGGAAAAATCAAAGTCAAAAAGAGCTTTGAAAACCGCAAAATCGTTGAGCGCAAAATGATTTACAGTTCCGTTTCTGTGCGCTGCCTTTTCGCTCGTTATACTAAAGGGATTTTCGTCGGTTATAAGGAGATATGTAAGATAATTGTGCCAGAGATTTTTGTTAAAGCCATACTGCGTGGCAAGCTCAAGCAGGCGGCGCACCTCAATAAATATTCTAGTTTTCAGATGCTCGGGGGTGTCATTGTTTTCCTCAAAGTCCTCGAATATCTTGCCAAGACGGGTGAGTATCGCCTCGCCAGACATATCTCTGTAAATAATAAGCTTTGCTAGTTTCTTATGCATAAAGCACCTCAATGTTTTGTATATCAATATAATAACATTTTTTCGGTATATTTTCAAGGTGGTCGTTAAAATTTCATAAAAAATACATTTTAAATGAATTTTTACGCAAAAGTGCGCAAAAAATATTATCAAAACCGTTGACAAAAATATAAATATGTGATAATATAGTACCGAAAACTACATAATGTGTTGAAACGGAGTAGTGTTATGATAAACGGAATAAATAAGGTAGTTGTTTGGGGTGACTCGGTCGCCCGTGGAGTTATATATGACGATGAACGCGCAAGATATGTGCTTTCAAAGAATTCTGCAGTAAAGCTTATTGGTGAAATGCTCGGTATAGAAATAGTAAATCGCTCAAGAATGGGGATGACTGCGCCCGACGGACTTGAAATGCTCAAAAAAGATATTGCAGGCGGTCTTTGTGCCGATGCTGCGATAATTGAGTTTGGAGGCAATGATTGCGATTTTGATTGGCGTGCAATAAGTGAATCACCTGATTGTGAGCATTTGCCAAAGACAACGGCAGATGTTTTTGAAGAAAAAATGAAATTGATGATAAACGAGGTCCGCGCTGCGGGAATGGAGCCGTATCTTGTAACGCTTCCCCCCATTGATGCCGAGAGATACTTTGATTTTCTTTCCCGCGACGGACTTTCAAGAGAGAACATCCTTTCGTGGCTTGGCGATAAAAATCATATTTATCGCTACCACGAGAGGTATTCAGTGCATATTTCAAAAATAGCAAGAGAGATGGGAACAAGAGTGCTTGATGTGCGCGCAGCCTTTCTTGATATGTGGAACAGTCGCCGTTTATTCTGCACAGACGGTATCCATCCTACCGATGAGGGGCAGAAAGTGATAGCTGAGGCAGTGCTTGCCTCTATATAAAATAAAAAGAACGCTGTGGTCAAGCCACAGCGTTCTTTGCTTTTAATTTGCTTTTGCGTTCAATCAGATATATTGGCAGGTACATAACAAATATGACCGCCGAAAGAATTACGGGGAATGCCCAAAGGTAGCTTCCGAGGTTTTTATCAAACCATACAAAGGGCGTACCCTTTTCGACCTCCATAAGGAACATAAAGTTTGTATCAAAAATAAGATTTGCAACAAATGCAACACCTGCAAGGCCAATAAGGAGGGCAAGTGACTGCGGTATGTCCTTGACTTTCGGCTTTATGTCACCGCCAGCGGTAAGCATAATTGGATAGGTTGCAAGCAAGATATGTACGGTAAAGCTGTGCAGGTGCATAAAATTGAGGAAGGGGAGCTCGGTCCAGGTAGGTGTCAGCAAGGCAATAAGTGCCGCGGGAATGCCAGCCATATACAGGAAATTTGCAACTGCGCGTGTCGGCTTTATCGTGTAAGCGGTGATAAGGAATATATTTATACTGCAAAGATGGAAGGGCAGATAGCTCGGTGTTGCCGTGCCTGTAATAAAGAGCCATATCCATTTCCACAGCTCGTCAGCAATAAGAAGGGCAACAAATACCCACTGTATCGTCTTTCTTGCTTTTTCGCCCTTTTTGAGATAGATGAGCGTCATAAGAACGGCAAAAACAACAAATCCTATAAGCCACAAAAGGTGGCAGGTGTCAAAATGCGAAAATCCAACACCGTCTTCAATAGTTCCTACTGTTTCAAAAAAGTATTTCATATCTTTCCTCACTTTATAAGCTGATGATGAATTCAGCAAGTCTGATAACGAGTGGCATGGTTAATATTGATATAACAGAGGTCATTCCAACCGCCTGTGCCGAGTATTCGGGCTTGATGTCGTATGTTTCTGCAAGCATTGAGACTGTTGTAGCGCTTGGCATAGCGCAAACTGTAACTACCACAGTTGACCAGAGCTCATTAAAGCCGAGAAGCTTCATAACAAGGCAGACGATAAGGGGAATAACTATAAGCTTAATTGCGGAGAGGTAGTAAAGCTTCGGGGAAATAAACATAGTTTTGAGCGACGATCTTGCCAGAAGTGCACCTATTATTAGAGTTGAAATCGGGGTGCAAAGACCGCCAATGTAATCAACAGTTGAGATAAAGAATGCAGGTAACTCAAGATTAAGAACAAAAAGAATAAAGCCGATAGCACAGGGAACTGTGCCGAAATTGAGGAGCACCTTTTTGGGTGTGACCTTGATGTCGTCTCGATTCTTCGCAAATATTATGATACCCCATGTCCAAATAAAAATATTAAAGCTTGCCACGAAGAACGCGCCCATAAAAAGACCTGTATCTCCGAAAAGTGAATCAAGAATAGGAAGTCCCAAGAAGCCGATGTTTCCAAACATCATCGCAAACTCGGAGAGCTTGTGCTCATCAAGGTCGCGGAAGCCCTTTGAGGCAAAATATGCGATGAATCCCATAAAAGCGTGGAGAGCAAGTCCAACCGCAAATGCAGCAGCACCAAGCTTCAGATTTTCGGGGGAATATTCCTTTTTGAGCAGTGAGCTGATTATAAGACATGGCTGTGCTATGCTTAAAATGAGCTTTGAAAATTTTTTTGATGCCACCTCGTCCATTATCTTCAGCTTGCCGAGGACGAAGCCTACAATCATAAGTGCAAACAAGGTCGCAATGACCGAAAGCAGTGCGGGGAAATTCATTATTGTACCTTTCTTCAGAACTTATTTTAGAGAATCAAGCTTTTCCTTGATAGCTTTCATATCTGCAAGCATATCCTCCTTGCGGCGCGGGTCGCGCAATAACAGAGCAGGGTGATATACCGCTGTGATGGCAATGCCGCCCTTTTCAAACCATTTTCCGTGCTCTACAGTTATTTTGAAATCGGGCTTTATAAGTCGCATTGCCGCAATTCTGCCAAGACAGACGATTATTTTCGGCTGAATAAGCTTAACCTGACGGCGCAAAAAATCAATGCATGCGTCCTCCTCTTCGGGTAGAGGGTCACGGTTTTTAGGCGGACGGCACTTGAGAATGTTTGCTATATAAACATCATCTCGCTCTATATCCACTGCATAGAGGAACTTGTCAAGAAGCTGTCCTGCGCGACCGACAAAGGGTGTGCCTGTCTTATCCTCATTGTCTCCGGGGGCTTCGCCAACAAATAGAATCTCTGCATTTCTGTTGCCGACGCCGAAAACGCAATTCGTTCTTGTTTGGCATAGCTCGCAAGCAGTGCAAGAGCTACATTCCTCAATAAGCTTTTCCCAATTATCCATGATAACCTCCGCATAAAAGATACAAAGTGAGTATATCATAAATCATAATTTTCTGCAATGGTTTTAAAAATTTTTTGAAAGAAAATACAAGAAAAAGATAAAGGTTTTTGAAAAGAGCACGGGGAAAACTTAAAAAAGCTTTCCCCGTATATTCATTTTGTATCATTTTAAAATTTTCCAAGCACCGATACAGCATTACTCTCGCACAGAACTTTTCCGTGCTCTCCTATGTAATATTTCAGCATATCCGAGCTTTCGGGCGTGCCGTATTCTGTAATAAATGAAAACTCATCAAGCGGCATGGCGGGTGAAGTGTCAACATCGGTAAGAAAAAGATAGCTCCGGCCATTGTCGCATTTGTATGCCGAGCTGTCGCCTATATAACCGAGTGACGAAAGCTTTCTGCAAACCCGTATAAGCCATTCTGTTTTATCAAAGCCGTAAACTCCCAAGATCCCTTTTGATAAATGGTTTTTCTTTTGTTTTTTAAGTTGTGAGCAGAGTTTTTCGTAGCCCGTGCTGTGCGTACATTTATGCTCGTCATCACTTTCACCAAGACTGCCCATTTTTGTTACAAACATCTCACAGCCCCCATCCTTTGAAGGGTAAAGCTGGACAAGGACACGCTGACCGTCTGTATTAAAGCCCGTTTTGTGCTTGGCACGGCAGAGAATGTCCCAGAACATTCGTTTTGTCTCGGTGTTTGAATAGTCAAGCTCATCGGCGCTTATCTCAAATTGTCGCAGATCCTCCTCACGAAGCATTATTTTCAGCTTTGAGTCATTTATCATTATTATCTCCATGATATCCTCCATTCTTCTCATTACAATTATAATCGCAAAGAGAAGAAAATGTAACCCCTAAATTTGTGGAAAAAACGCCTCATAGTGCCAAAATGGTGTTGACGGAAGGCGCGTGCAATGTTATAATTTTAATATATTGATAGAAAGGTAGGGAAGAGTGATGATATATGACGCAGGCTTATCGTCGGTCGTGCTTTCGGCAGACGAGCTTTCGGCACTCGCCAATAAGACGGGAAGCATAGATTGTCGCCATCCCGCACGCTCGCAGCCAAAGTTGGCGGACTATGACGATATGTCAGTTCTTTACCGCGAGGAAATGGGCTGTACATCCTTTTACACGGTGCTTTCCTCCTCCCGTCAGCATGACGGACTCACATATACAGTAAGCTCACTTGCTGATGCCGTTGTCGTTCGTGATGGCACTACAAGAGTTGACCTTGTTCGTTCGGTCCGTAAATATGACTTTTATGTGCCGCCTAGCAGTGAGCTCATGTCGCTTCTTTACTGCAATGCACTCTTTGTTGCTCAAAAAAAGGAGTTAGCTTCAATTCGTGCACGCATATACTATATATGTAAAGACGGCGAAAATAAGCATAGGCAGTTTGATTACTATCTCTCCCGCGATGAGCTTGAGACACATTTTGCCGAGCTTATAGGAAGAATTTCTTTCCGTGGCAGTCTTGCATATGAGCACAGCGAGTGTGTTCTGCCCTCCGCTGCCGAGTGTGTCTTTCCTTATGAAAGCCTGCGTGAGGGTCAGGAGATAATGATAAAGGAGTGCTACTCTGCAGTTAAGCAGGGAAAGCGAATATTTTTGCAGGCACCTACAGGTACAGGTAAAACTGTGGCTTCTCTATATCCCGCTGTTCGTGCACTTGGACACGGGCTTGCCGATAAGATATTCTATCTTACATCAAAGGCGAGCACGCGGCGTGAGGCATTCAGCGGCGCTTCAAGACTTTTTTCTGCAGGCGCGATGCTCCGTACAGTAACGGTAGGTGCAAAAGAGCAGGTCTGTCTTTGCGGACCAAAAACACTTCTCGGTGCGATAGGAAATCTTTGCAATCCTGTAGACTGCGAATATGCGAGGAATTATTATGATAGGGTTGAGGGCGCGCTTCGCGAGCTTATCTCACTCGGTCACGGATACACACAAAGGCAAATCGCCATGGTAGCAAGGAAGCATTGCGTTTGCCCTTATGAGCTCTCGCTTGATCTTTCCGAGCTTTGCGATATAATAATCTGCGATTATAATTATGTTTTTGATCCGTCTGTGTATTTCAGACGCTATTTTGGGAGAAATTCAAGTGACAAAGCAAAATATGTATTCCTTGTTGATGAGGCGCATAATCTTGCCGACCGTGCAAGGGATATGTATTCGGCAACGCTTGACAGTCAGGGAATAGAGAGCATTTATTCCTTGATAGATGCCCGTGATAAAAAGCTTAATGATATATTTGAACGAGTAATACTCACTCTGCGTGCGCATCGCAAGCTTTGCAATGATACACTCACAAGGGATCCTGACGGTACAGAGCACGGCTTTTATATCAGTAATAAAGAGCTTTCGGTACTGCCTGAGGAGCTGTCGGAGTTTAGTAAAAAATGTGATGTATGGCTTAAGGAAAATCGTGAGCACGAGCTGTGGCATAGAATAAATTCTCTCATGTCTGACATCAAGAAATATCTTGTTGTCAGCGAGTATTTTGATGAGAGGTTTTATAATTATATCCTTGTTGACGGCAAGCGGACTATAGTCAAGATATACTGCCTTGACCCATCGTATATCCTCCATAAAATTGAGGAGCGGGCTGTTTCCACTATTATGTTTTCGGCAACCCTTACGCCACCCGATTATTTTTCCGAAATACTTGGCGGAGATGGCGATTCGGTGAGAATTTCACTTCCATCGCCCTTTGATGCATCAAAGCTCTGTGTTGCCGTGGCGGGACATATCAGTACCCGTTTTGAGGACAGACCTTCAAGCTATGCGCGCTATGCTTCTGTGATTGCGGCAACAGTCAGCCGTAAGCACGGAAACTATATTGCATATTTTCCTTCATATAAGTGTCTTGAGGGAGTGTATTCGGCATTTACAAAGAAATATCCCGATGTAAGCACGGTAGTTCAAGAAAGGGGAATGACACTTTCACAAAAGGAAAGCTTCCTCAATTTCTTTAAGAATGATGAGGGAATTTTGCGTATTGGCTTCTGCGTTCTCGGTGGCTCGTTTGCCGAGGGAGTTGACCTTCCCGGCGCACGCCTTATCGGAAGCATCATCTTTGGTGTTGGGCTCCCCGGTCTATCAAACGAGAAGAATATTATGCGTGAATATTATGATAACAGAGGTGAGTGCGGATATGATTATGCCTACACCTTCCCGGGAATGAACAATGTTCTTCAGGCAGCAGGTCGCGTTATCAGACGGGATGAGGATGTTGGCGTTGTAGTCCTTGCTGATGACAGATATCGAGAGGAAAAGTACAGAGATCTCTTTCCCGAACATTGGGAGGGTATAAAATATGCCAATAATGCAAGTGAACTTGCGGGAATTATTCAAAAATTCTGGGGAAAAGCTGATTTTGGAGGCTAAAAAAGAAATTTTTTGCAAAAAATGAAAATAGTTCTTGCTTTTTGTGCAATAATGTGATAGAATATCATTTGTTTGATACATAGGGGCTGAAAAGACCTTGAAATGATATAAAATCAGCATCACACAGAGGAGAATTCCAATGAATTATTTTAGTATGAGCGCAGAGGCGCTTATGGCGGAATATAAGGCGGTAAAGGCAGAATACCTTGCCGCAAAAGATAAAAAGCTTTCTCTTGATCTTTCAAGAGGTAAGCCGGGCAAGCAGCAAATAGATCTTCTTAACGATATGCTTACCTGCCTTGACAGCGCAGATGACTGTATTTCCGAAAATGGCTTTGATTGCAGAAATTACGGCCTTGTTGACGGAATTCCCGAGGCAAAAAAGCTTTTTGCCGAGCTGCTTGAGGTGCCGGCAGAAAATGTTATTGTCGGCGGCAACTCCTCATTAAATCTTATGTATGACAGTGTGGCGAGAGCTATGCTTTACGGACTTCTTGGCAGTACGCCCTGGTGTCGTCTTGAAAAGGTTAAATTCCTTTGTCCTGCCCCCGGATACGACAGGCACTTTGCAATATGCGAGTCACTCGGTATTGAGATGATCCCCGTAAGAATGACCGAAAGCGGTCCTGATATGGACATGGTTGAAGCTCTTGTCGCAGAGGACGACTCTATAAAGGGAATATGGTGTAATCCGAAGTATTCAAATCCTGACGGATACACCTATTCCGACGAGACGGTAACAAGACTTGCAAAAATGAAAACGGCGGCAGAGGATTTCAGAATCTTCTGGGACAACGCATATATCATTCATAACATCTATGATGATAGAGAGGATACACTTCTCAATATCTTTGATGAGTGTAAGAAATACGGAACAGAGAATAGAGTCCTTATATTTGCTTCAACATCAAAGATCTCCTTCCCAGGTGCGGGTGTTGCTGTTATGGCGGCATCTGATGCAAATATTGCGGGAATCAAGGCTGTGCTTGGCATACAGACCATCGGTCATGACAAGATAAATCAGATGCGTCATGTGAAGTATTTTGGAAGTGTTGAGAATATTAAAAAGCATATGATGAAGCTTGCCGAGGTGATCCGACCGAAGTTTGAGATTGTGTTTGATGCACTTGAAGCGGGACTTGGCAAAAGCGGTGCTGCAAGATGGACAGAGCCTAACGGCGGATATTTTGTAAGCCTTTATACTTATGCGGGTTGCGCAAAGCGCACTTATGAACTTTGTCGCGAGGCAGGAGTTGTACTTACAAATGTTGGTGCAACCTATCCGTACAGAAACGACCCCGATGACTCAAATATAAGAATAGCCCCCACCTTCCCGTCAAACGAGGCTCTCAAGAGTGCTATGAATGTTCTTGTTATCTGTGTAAAGCTTGCCGTAATTGAAAAGCTTCTTGCTGAAAAGAAATAAATAGTGGCATAGTTCCATATAATGTACTGATTCCGATGCTTTATGCATCGGAATCAGTGTGTTATGGAGGGATTTTATGCTTGTTTTCTTAAAGGCGTTTTCGGTTATTTTTGCGGCAGAGCTTGGCGACAAGTCGCAATTTCTTATGATCGCAATGGCATCTAAATACAGAATGAGGGACATAATTATCGGTTCAGCAGGTGCAATATGTCTTTTGAATTTTCTTGCTGTTGCGCTCGGCACACTTTTGGGTGGACTTTTCTCATCAACAGTTGTGGGGATTGCGTCGGGCATTGCTTTTTTGTGTTTTGCGTACTCATCATTTAGTGAAAGCAGCAGTGATGGGGAGGAGCACGCTGCATCTTTGTCAAAATCAGCGGTGTCAGCGGTGATAGTAACATTTTTTGTCGCGGAATTCGGTGACAAAACACAGCTTGCCTCTCTTGCACTTGCAGCTGAGGAGAGTGTAGGGGAACTGCACACTGCTAACATTATTCTCGTTTATCTTGGTGCAACGGCGGCACTTTTTGTTGCGGATATGTTAGGACTTGTCGTGGGATATTTTCTTGGTAAAACTATTCCTGCAAGCATGTTTGCGCGGTTCTCCTTTGCAATATTTTCAGTGGTAGGAATAATAAAGCTTATTGGCGGCTTTGAGATGCTTTTTGCCGACAATAAGTATTCACGGGTATTCACAGTTGTGGCTTCTTGTGTGATAAGCATTGCATTTGCGGCGCTCTGTTTTATAAAATATTCAAAAAGTAAAGGGATGATAAGGAATGAAGATAACACAAAGGTCTCAAAATCCTTACAAATATACCGACTCAAATAAGCGGTATTATACCTATGATTATTATCTGAGACGCACCTTTGGTGTAAAATGTGCAAAGATTCCTCTTGATGCGGGATTTACTTGCCCGAATATTGATGGGCGATGCGGCACCGGTGGGTGCATATATTGCTCGGGTCGCGGAAGCGGAGATTTTGCTGAGTTGCCGACTATACCCCTTCATGAGCAGTACGAGCGCACGAGGAATAAGCTTTCGTCAAAATGGAGTACAGATAAGTGCATAGCTTATTTTCAGGCACATACGAATACATATGCGCCTCTCGCTGTGCTCAAGAAAAAGTTTGATGAGGTGCTCACCTTTGATGGTGTTGTCGGAATAAATATAGCAACGCGCGCCGACTGTCTTGAGGATGATACTGTGGCATATCTTGCTTCTCTTGCCGAAAAAACAGTGCTGACTATTGAGCTCGGACTTCAGACCGCACATGATAAAACGGCTGAAATTATTAATCGCGGACATAGCTTTGCAGATTTTGTTCTTGGATATAAAAAGCTCCGCGCGGCATCGGATAAGATAAACATTTGTGTTCACCTTATCTTCGGTCTTCCAGGCGAGACTCGCGAGATGATGCTTGAAACTGTGAGGGAAGTGGCAAGCCTTTGTCCTGATCAGATAAAGATACATCTTTTGCATGTTCTGAAAGGAACTGTAATGGGATGGCTTTATGAAAGGGGAGAGTATATTCCGCTTACCAAGGAGGAATATGTGGAAACGGTCGTTTCCTCTCTGGAGCTTCTGCCGCCTGAGACTGTCGTCGGTCGTGTGACGGGAGACGGCATGGCGGACGACCTGCTCGCACCCGA
Source organism: Eubacteriales bacterium (assembly GCA_045656985.1). Classification (GTDB taxonomy): domain Bacteria; phylum Bacillota; class Clostridia; order Oscillospirales; family CAG-272; genus HGM12713. The sequence goes on from JAZOSH010000053.1 coordinate 26,916, forward strand.
TTGGAGTCGCAAAAAGGTGTCTGTAATAAACGATATTGACAAGCTGATGTTTGAGAGAAACACCTATCAGGGAAGACTATATGTAAAATAACAATATTTTCGATATTTTTTTAACAATATCTCTTGATTATTGGTAAAAATTGTGATATATTATATGGTGTTGAAAATTTTTGAAAGGTGGATATAAATTATGACCTACAATAAGAAATCTATAGAAGATGTCGTTATAGAGGCGGGCACAAAGGTGTTCGTTCGTTGCGACTTCAATGTACCCTCAAAGGATGGCGTTATCACCTCTGACAAGAGAATAGTTGAGGCGCTTCCTACCATTAAGTACCTTATGGCAAAAGGTGCAAAGGTTATTCTTGCTTCTCATATGGGTAAGCCCCACAATGTATTTACTCCCGGCTTCAAGCTTACAAAGAAGGAAGTAAAGAAGGTTGCAGAGCTTCCCGAAGCAGAGCAGGCAGCAGCTACCGCAGAGTATCTTGAGAAGGCGAAGAAGGATGTTAAAAAATTCTCGCTTCAGATCGTTGCGGACAAGCTTAACGAGTACCTTGACGGCAAGGTAACATTTGCTCATGACATTATTGGTGACGATGCAAAGGCAAAGATCGCTGCTATGGAAAATGGAACCTGTGTTCTTCTTGAGAATGTTCGTTTCGACGCAGGCGAGGAGAAGAATAAGCCCGAGTTTGCAAAGGCACTTGCTGATCTCTGCGGAGAGGGCGGTCTCTATGTAAACGATGCATTCGGAACAGCTCACAGAGCACACGCTTCTACTGCAGGCGTTGCTGCATATCTTCCCGCAGTTTGCGGATACCTCATCGGCAAGGAAATCGGCGTTATGGGTAAGGCCCTCGCTGATCCCGAGAGACCCTTCGTTGCAATTCTCGGCGGTGCAAAGGTTTCTGATAAGCTCAATGTAATCAACAACCTTCTCACAAAGGTTGATACACTCATCATCGGCGGCGGTATGGCATATACATTCCTCGCTGCAAAGGGTTACGGCGTTGGTAACTCTCTTCTTGATACAGATAAGATCGACTACTGCAAGGAAATGATGGCAAAGGCAGAGGCAAACGGTGTTAGCCTTCTTCTTCCTATTGACACAACTATTGCTGATGGATTCCCGAACCCCATCGATGCTCCTATCGCAACAGAGGTCGTAGACGCTGACAAGATCCCCGCAGATAAGGAAGGTCTTGACATTGGACCCAAGACCATGGAGCTTTACGCAAATGCTGTAAAGGCTGCAAAGACTGTTGTTTGGAATGGACCTATGGGCGTATTCGAGAACCCCACTCTCGCAAAGGGAACTATTGCAGTTGCACAGGCTCTTGCTGACAGTGATGCTACAACTATCGTTGGTGGCGGTGACTCTGCGGCAGCTTGTGAGACACTTGGCTTTGCTTCAAGAATCACTCACATCTCGACCGGTGGCGGTGCATCTCTTGAGTTCCTTGAGGGACTTGAGCTTCCCGGTATCGCTTGTCTCCAGGACAAATAATTGAGGTGTGATAATGAATACAGCAAAGAGAAGAACAGTTATCGCGGGTAACTGGAAGATGAATATGACTCCCAAGAGTGCAGCTGCTCTCATAAATGAGATGAAGCCGCTCGTTGAGGGAAAGAACGCATGTGATGTAGTGCTTTGCGTTCCTGCAATAGATATTCCTGCGGCAGTTGAGGCTGCAAAGGGCTCTAACATCAAGATCGGTGCAGAGAATGTTCACTTCAAGGCATCGGGCGCATACACAGGCGAGATATCTGCAGAGATGCTCACCGAGGCTGGTGTTGAGTATGTTGTTATCGGTCATAGCGAGAGAAGACAGTATTTTGGTGAGACAGACCAGACTGTAAACCTTCGCACACTTGCAGCGCTGGGAGCAGGCCTTAAGGCTATCGTTTGTGTTGGTGAGACACTTGAGCAGAGAGAGCTTGGATACACAGAGACACTTCTCAAGTTCCAGACCAAGATGGCTCTTACAAATGTAACAAGAGAGCAGCTTAAGAATGTTATCGTTGCCTATGAGCCTGTATGGGCTATCGGTACAGGCGTGACAGCTACCGCTGATCAGGCTGACGAGGGTAACGGATATGTTCGTGCGGCAATCGCAGAGATGTACGGTGCAGATGTTGCAGAGACTGTTACAGTTCAGTACGGCGGATCCATGAACGACAAGAACGCAGCAGAGCTTCTTTCAAAGGAGAATGTAGACGGTGGACTTATTGGCGGTGCATCGCTTAAATCGGCGGCATTTGCAGCAATAGTTAACGCAGCACAGTAAATATGATACACCGAACGGAGAAATCCGTTCGGTGTTTTTTATTTTGTTGTTGATTTTAGCAGAGAAATGTGATAAAATAATGACAGATGAATACGATCTACGATAGAAGGAAGGATAAAAATGGCAAAGCATAGAATTGGAAGAATAAATGATGAGATGCAAAAGGAGATAGCAAATATCTTGCGTGAGGTAAAGGATCCCCGCGTTAGCGGTGCCTTTATAAGCGTTACTGCTGTTGAAGCAACGCCCGATCTCAAATATGCAAAGGTGTTCTATTCTGCTCTTGGCAAGGAAAAAAAGGAGATCGCAAAGGGTCTTAAGTCGTCGGCAGGATATATCCGTCGCCAGCTTGCACAGAGTATGAATTTGCGCATGACTCCCGAGCTTACCTTTATTGAGGATCACTCCATAGAGCATGGTGCTCACATTTCAAAGCTGCTTGAGGGAATAGAGTTTTCCGATGAAGCAGAAGAAGAGGAAAATGATGACTGATTTTAAAAAGCTTTCCTTTGATGAGCTTTGTGATAAGCTTTGCGAAAGGAAGAGAACACTTATTGTCTATCATATACGCTCTGATGCCGATGCTGTTGGCTCGGCATTTGCACTCAAGGAGATACTTTCCCTTATGGGTATTCCCGCCTTTTGCGCATGTGCTGATGAGGTGCCCGAGCGGCTTCGCTTTATCAGCGAATATTCACAGGGCAGCGTTCTTATAGACGACGGATTTGACACCGATGAAGAAAGAGTAATTAGTGTTGATTCTGCATCAAGTGAGCAGCTTGGCGCACTTTACGGACTTCTGCACAAGAAGGTGGATATCATGATAGACCATCACGCAGAGGGCAGACCGTATGCGGACAATTACATCGTACCCGAGGCAGCGGCAACAGGAGAGATAATCTATAAGATACTCAAGGAGCTTAAAAGACGAGGAAGGATTTATGATGTCCCACCGAGAATTTATGAGTTTATTTATGCCGCGCTTTCGTCGGATACAGGATGCTTCAAATATTCAAATGTAACTCCCGAGACACATATCATCGCGGCAGAGCTTATCTCTCAGGGTATTGATGCGGCTGATATAAATCACAGACTTTTCTCATCAAAGACACTTAAGCAGATAAGAGCTGAGGGTGAGGCGGCAAGACGCCTTAACCTTTATGATGGCGGAAGAATAGCGATCTCGTCTATTCCGTACTCCACAAAATATTCATTTGGACTCACAGATGAATCAATGGAGACCTGTATTGAAGTACCTCGTTCAGTGCTTGGTGTTGAGGTTGCGGTGTTTATCCGTCAGAGTGAGAACAATGGTAAATTCAGAGCATCAATGCGCTCGGTGGGCGAGATTGATGTATCAAAAATATGTGCTGTTTTAGGTGGCGGTGGGCACAAGCGTGCCGCGGGCTGCTCGCTTGAGGCGCAGGGAATTGAGGATGCCGAGAAAAAGATATTGGCACAGATAAGATCACATATAAAATCATTATAAAAACAGCCGACTTGCAGTCGGCTGTTTTTTCGTCAAAGCAAACAAAAGCGAAGTGTAATTTTTAGTTAGATTTTTATTTAAAACTGCTTGTTTTGTAGGATTGTGATATGGTATAATTATGTAAAGTCAAAAGACTGAAATTTTATAGAAAAGAGGATTTTTTATGAAAAAAGTTCTGTCTGTTTTGCTGTGTGCGCTTATGCTTGTAGGTGTTTTGCCTATAGGTATCTTTGCAAGCAGCACAAGTGAGACCACATACACAATGTGGGGAAATAATCTCAAGCAGTGTGCTATCCATGAAAACGGTATCACATATGATGAAAACGATTTCCTTGTAAATGATGTAAAGCCTACTAAAAGATATAAGGATTTTTACAAAACTATGCAGGATAACATGCCTTCAATTATCGCCCTTCAGGAGTGCGATCTAGGTTGGCATGATCTCCTTGAGGACATTGACGGCGTAGGAACTGCAGAGGGCGTATCTCCTATTTCCACACTCGGATATCAGCTTGTAATTGATAAGGCTGCTATCACAGTTACTAATGGAAAGGGCACCTTTGAGTTTGAGGATTGCCGTCGTGGTTTAAGAAATCCTATCTATTTTGATACAGCGGTATTCAAGCTTGTTGATGCCGGTGTGGTTGCTTATGACGATGCTTCCAACGCATTTTACGAGGATCCATGGACTTTCACATGGGCAGTTCTTGAGGATAAGACAAACGGCAACCAGGTAGGTGTAACATCTACTCATGTTCGCGCAGGAGAAGGTCAGGCTTCTAACCGTGAGAAGTATGCAAAAGAGCTTCGTGCAAAGACCGCGTGGATAGAGACTACCTATAATGTTCCTGTAATTTCAATGGGTGACTATAATGCAATAATGAGCGAGGCTTCCTGCCAGGTTCACTATGCCGAGATGAATGTTGCGAGATATATCGCAAAGGAAACTGCATATCTTGAATACAGAACTTCAGGAAATCCGATGGGCGGCCGTCCCGGACTTTCTGACGAGAATGAAAGCGGAATAATTGACCATTGCTTTATTTCAAAGAATGGTATAGCTCCTGAAAAGTATGAGGTTCGTGTAGACGATAACAGCTATAGCGACCATGTTCCTCATCTTCTTACCTTCAGAATTCTCGGAACCTCTCACGAGCATACATATGACGAGAACGCACAATACAACGAGGCAGAACATAAGCTCATTTGCTCGGAGTGCTATAATGTTGAGTATGAGGCACATAATTTTGGCGATGGATATTTCCCGACCGAGGGTACAGAGCTTACACACGAAAGACGCTGTGAGGTCTGCGGATACGGTGATAAGTCGGAGCATACCGTAGCAGAAGGCGAAAAGGTTGACTCCGAAGGTCACAGAGGACTTTGTTCTGTATGTAACGCAGTTGGAATAGCTTCTCATACATTCACATGGAGTGAGGCTGACGCAGATAACTGTAGCGGACTTTGCGCATGCGGTGAGACAACAACAAGAGCTCATGTATATGAGTACACCTCAAACGGAAAGGGAACAGACGACACACATACAGCACTTTGTGATTGTGGCAATTCCTTTGATGAAGCTCACGCATGGGATAACGGAAAGATAACAAAGAAGGTAACCTATGCTGCAAACGGAGTAAGAACCTATACCTGCGCCGATTGCGGTGAAACAAGAACCGAGCAGATAGAGGTACTTGATATTCCCGATAGTCCCTTTGAGCTTGATGAGGGCGGACAGCTTCACTTTTACGCAAGCACAGAAAAGACTCCCACTGTTGACGGTAAGGTGACTGTTGGAGAGTACGCACTTGAAATAAAAAACCTCGTTTTAGCTGATGACGAGAATGACGATAGATTTTATACCACACTTAGAGCAGGCAGAACTTTTGATCTTGAGAGTGTAAATGCATATGTCTCTTATGACAGCGAAAATATTTATTTTGCTGTTGAAGTATTCGGTGATGAGAGCAAGAGTTTTTACAGTGACTCCATTCAAGTATATATTGGAACATCGGGTAAGACCAGTGAACTCAACATGTTCTATGTTCCGAGAGTCATAAGTGGCGATGTTGAAGGTTATCCTGTTGGTGTAGATATCGCTAATCCCCAAGCTGCAATTACGGCGGCTTTGCCTTATGTAAGTGCCAAGAAAACAACGGATGATGGCAAGAACATAACTTATGAGCTTGCACTTAAGAGAGACCAGCTTGAAATAGTTGACCTTGAGCCTTTCTTCTTCGGCATTCTTGTTACAACAGGAGATGCTACAAATGCAGAGATCGGTAATATTTATTTAGGATTTGAAACAAAGGGAATTGAGGACATTTTCCCCGTTGCTCAAAGAGGTAAATTCTATACTCATTTGCTTACTTTAGGTGAGGAAATTGTTGAAACAGAGCCCGTTGAGACAGAACCCACAGTAACAGAGCCCACAGTAACAGAGCCTATCTCCGATGTTATTACAGAGCCTGTGGCAACAGAGGACGGATGTGGCGCATCAATCACAACATTTGGTGTAGCACTTGTTATGGCACTTGGTGTATGCGGTGTATTTGTTGGAAAGAGAAAAGATAATTGATAAACATAATAAAAGCACCCGCGACAGAGTCGCGGGGGCTTTTGCTTTATAGAACTTGGCTAATAAAATCTGTAGAAATTTTTGTGTATCGTTCGGTGTCAACCATATAGGACATTCCGTGCCCCGCCCTCTCAAATATATGAAGTTCTATAATATCGGGTCTTGTCTCGTATATTTTACGGCTCATATCGGAGGGAACAAAGCGATCGTCGCCTCCGTGAATTATAAGTATCGGAACATTTGTTTTTGAAACGGCGCGAAGGGCATCGGATGAGGTAATATTGAAATGGCCAAAAAGAATTCCGCCAAGCCGTATAAAAGGAAAAACAATATTCTTTGGAAAACCTATCTCACCGCACACTTTTTTAATTATTTCTTTCGGAGAGGAGTAGGGACAGTCTGCAATTATTGCCCTTACATTTTGGGGAAGATCAAGGCTCGCTGTCATAAGAACTGTAGACGCGCCCATAGAAACTCCCGAGAGGATT
>JAZOSH010000054.1:0-4607 GCA_045656985.1 Eubacteriales bacterium
TTGATCACAAATTCCTTGCAGGTGAGAGATCGGCAGACATGTCTGTAGGTGCATACTACAATCCTGCAGAAGCATCAAAGCTTCGTAAAGCTGCTCTTCTTGTCAAGGAATTTACTCCCTTTATTGAAGCACACATGAATATGCCCAAACGCGCGCAGACGGTGGCATACAGGCTACTGCGGTACTACCTTGAATACATTAAGGGCTTCTCGGAATTCATGACCCTTCGTGCGCTCGGTATTTCGGCAGAGGCAAAGGCAGCAGCAAACAAGTTCCTTGACAACTTTGGCAGACATGAGCTTGCTATTGAAAGATATTTTGACATCTGCATCCTCGGAAAAGCGCTTGCGTGGCGCATCATGAAAAAGGACGAGGATCCTGTGAATCTTGGAATCTAAAACAAAAAGAACAGCACCATTCATTGAATGGTGCTGTATTTTTTAGTTATATCTCAATTTCTCCGCTGTAGACAAGCTCGGCGTTACCCGTGAGTGTTACATCATCCTCTGTATAATTTACAATGAGGTCTCCACCGCGAAGCTTTACCGTGATATCCTCGCCCATCTGGCAATAGCCGTTCTCAACTGCCGCTACGACAGCTGCGCACGCGCCTGTGCCGCAGGCAAGCGTCTCACCGTTACCGCGCTCCCAAACACGCATCTTGATGGTCGTGGGGTTTACAACGCGGATAAACTCGGTGTTTATTCTCTCGGGGAATACGCTTGAATTCTCAAACATAGGTCCTATCTGCTTTACCTTGACGCCGTCAACATAATCACAGAACACAACACAATGCGGGTTGCCCGTTGAAACACAGGTTATCTTATATTCCTTGCCACCAACTGTAAGAGGATATCCTACGATCTTCTCACCCTTTATAGTGGTGGGAATATTCTTTGTAAGAATGCTTGCAGGTCCCATATGAACGCGAACAGAGGTTACCTTGCCATTACGCGTGTAGACCTTAAGCTTCTTAACACCGCTTCCCGTTTCAATAGTCATCTTCTCACTATCTACTATCTTGTTATCGTAAAGATACTTTCCTACGCAACGAATGCAGTTTCCTGCCATTTTACCCTCACTACCGTCGCGGTTGAATATGCGCATTTTTGCATCTGCAACATCGGACTTTTCAAGAAGCACGATTCCGTCGCCGCCGATACCGTAATGTCTGTCACAGAAGGTAAGACAAAGTGACTCGGGACATGTGATGCTTCCATCAAAGTTTTCAATGAAGATATAGTCGTCGCCTGTTCCCTGCATCTTTGAGAACTTAAGTTTTCTCGGCTCACTTCTCATATCGTTGATATCAACGAGCTCGGTGTTATGCTGGTTATAACGGCTGGCAATTACATCTGCAAGCGCATTAGCAGTATCAAGCGAGGTAAGACAAGCAACAGAGTGCTGAAGCGCCTTGTGATGAAGCGCAATATAATCATCTATAGTTGTACTGAAGAGTGCTCCCGTATAAACTATATAGCTTATCTTGCCATCCTCAATAAGGTCAAATGCATCACGACTATCGTTTATGCCTCTTACTGTACGCACATCAATACCAAGACCCTCAATAGCTCTTGCGGTATCCTTGGTTGCGTATATCTTCATTCCAAGGTCATCAAGCTTCTTTGCAAGCGAGACAATCTCCTTGAGGTCATGCTGGTCAACACTTATAAATACGCCAACATCAGCACCAGGAACAGGAGTCTTTATCTTGAAGCCTGCAGAGGTCATTCCCTTGAATATCGCCTCCTGAAGATTGCTTCCAAGTCCAAGTACCTCTCCAGTAGACTTCATCTCGGGACCGAGATAAGAGTTTGCATCAGTGAGCTTCTCAAATGAGAACACAGGAACCTTTACTGCAAAGTAAGGAGGAGTCTTATAAAGACCCGTACCATATCCGAGGTCTGCAAGAGCCTCACCTACCATAACTCTTGTAGCAAGATCAACCATAGGAACACCCGTTACCTTACTGATGTAAGGAATGGTTCTTGACGCACGGGGATTTACCTCGATAACATAAAGCTCATTGCGCCAAATGAGGTACTGAATGTTGACAAGTCCCTTTGTACCAAGTGCCAAAGCAAGCTTTGTTGATGACTCTACTACAGTTTCAAGCATCTTATCATTAATATTGAAGGGGGGATATACCGCGATAGAGTCACCGCTATGAACGCCTGCACGTTCAATATGCTGCATAACTCCGGGAATAAGAACATCCTTACCGTCAGAGATTACATCAACCTCAAGCTCTGTTCCCTTCATATACTTATCAACAAGCACGGGATTTTCAATGCCGGTTGACAGAATCCTTGTCATATATGCTCTTACCTCGGTGTCGTTATAAACGATGGACATATTCTGTCCGCCTATAACATACGAGGGACGAAGCAATACAGGATAGCCTATCTCGTTTGCCGCACGAAGTGCTTCATCTGTAGTCATGATGCCTGCACCTGCGGGACGCTTGATAGAAAATCTCTCAAGCAGAGCATCAAACTTCTCTCTGTCCTCTGCAGTATCAATTCCCTCTGCAGATGTACCAAGGATCTTAATGCCATTGTCATCAAGGAACTTTGTAAGCTTTATAGCAGTCTGTCCGCCAAACGCGACAACAACTCCTACAGGCTTCTCTATCTCTATGATGTTCATAACATCCTCGGGAGTAAGCGGCTCAAAGTAAAGTCTGTCTGCCGTATCATAGTCGGTAGAGACAGTCTCGGGGTTATTATTTACAATAACCACATCGTATCCAAGGCGCTTGAGCGCCCATACGCAATGTACCGACGAATAGTCAAACTCTATTCCCTGACCTATGCGGATAGGACCTGATCCAAGAACGAGGATTATTGGTTTACCGCTGCGCGCAAAGGTGCGAGATTCGCAATCCTTATCATATGTGGAGTAAAAGTACGGAGTCTTCGCATCGAACTCTGCCGCACAGGTATCAACCATCTTATAGGAAGCGTGAAGCTTGGGAATATCCTCATTTCCGCCCAATCTTGTCAGCACCTTATCGGGATATCCAAGCATCTTACCCTTCTTGTACTCTGCAAGGCCAAGGCCGTTTTCAATAAGATCGTTCTCAAACTCAACAAGGTTCATAAGCTTGTTGAGGAACCAGCGGTCAATTCTTGTGATATTGTGGATAGTATCAATATCGACACCTGCCTTGAGTGCCTCAAAAACGGTGAAAAGTCTGCGGTCATCAGATATCTTGAGTCTCTCAAGCACAGGCTTGTCCGAAACGGGAGTCGCATTAAGAGTATCAAGAGATATCTCTGCACCTCTTACCGCCTTCATTATTGCCGCCTCAAACGATGTGCCGATCGACATTACCTCACCCGTTGCCTTCATCTGTGTACCAAGCACACGACTAGCATTAGTGAATTTCTCAAAGGGCCATTTGGGCATCTTGACAACCACATAGTCAACTGCAGGCTCAAAGCATGCACATGTCTTGCCTGTAATATCGTTCATTATCTCATCAAGTGTATAGCCAAGCGCTATCTTTGATGTTATCTTTGCTATCGGGTAACCTGTTGCCTTACTTGCAAGGGCTGACGAACGCGAAACTCTCGGGTTAACCTCAATAACCGCATACTCAAAGCTATCAGGATTGAGAGCAAACTGACAGTTACATCCACCAACTATACCGAGCGCTGAGATGATCTCGAGCGACGCCGTACGGAGCATCTGGTACTCCTTTGGAGAAAGTGTGAGTGCGGGAGCAACGACGATAGAGTCACCTGTATGAATTCCAACGGGATCAAAGTTCTCCATGCTACATACGGCAATTACATTCCCTGCCGAATCGCGCATTGTCTCAAACTCAATTTCCTTCCAGCCAAAGATATACTTCTCAACGAGTATCTGGCTGATGGGAGAAGCATCCAATCCCGACTTTGCAACGATTGCAAGCTCCTCGGGCGTATTTGCAACACCTCCGCCTGCGCCGCCAAGAGTAAATGCAGGACGAATGATTACAGGATATCCTATCTTTCCCGCAATAATAAGTGCGGTGTGAACATCATTAGCAATGTCCGAGGGAATACAGGGCTGACCTATCTCCTCCATAGTATCCTTGAAAAGCTGTCTGTCCTCTGCCTTGTCTATTGCCTTTGCATCGGTTCCGAGAAGTCTTACATTATGACTCTCAAGGTATCCCTCATGAGCGAGCTGCATTGCAATAGTAAGTCCTGTCTGTCCACCAAGTCCTGCAAGGATCGAGTCGGGCTTTTCTTTTTCAATTATTCTCTTTACAGTTTCAACTGTAAGTGGTTCAAGATATATTTCATCTGCAAGCGCGCTATCTGTCATGATGGTGGCAGGATTGGAGTTTACAAGAACAACATTAAGTCCTGCGTCCTTGAGAACACGGCATGCCTGTGCGCCTGCATAGTCAAATTCCGCCGCCTGTCCAATTACGATGGGTCCCGAACCGATAACAAGTACCTTTTTAATATCCGTATTAAGTGGCATTATCTTTCTCCTCCCATCATTTCAATAAATTTGTCAAACAAGAATGCTGTACCTCTCTGGCCCTTCCAGCTGTCAGGTATGAACTGAACCGAAAAAGCCTTGAGCGAAGGATATTCAATTCCCTCACA
>JAZOSH010000055.1:0-19360 GCA_045656985.1 Eubacteriales bacterium
TCGTTTATGACCGTTGTGAGCACGCAAGGGCGGAGCAAGGTCTGCGGGAGCTAAACCTTTTGTAATGAAAGTTTTTGGGAGTCCAGAACCCTTTTTTCAAAAAGGGTTTTGGATAATCCTTCTCGTCAACTAACTCTTCGACAAATCCCAATTTCTTTAATTGATCAGGAATTTTTATGATAAAGCTAAAACAAATTTATGAAAGACATAAAGAAATAATTCTTTATCTCTTTTTTGGAGTTGTCACAACGCTTGTGTCGCTTGCGGCGTGTTGGCTTACCCTCAAGGTGGGCGTCAGATTTCTGCACGACGAGTCGGGCGAGCCCACAGAGCTCCTTGATATTATAGGAAGCACGGTGCAATGGGTAACGGGTGTGCTCGTGGCATTCTTCACCAATAAAAAATGGGTGTTTACCGATGCCGAAAAGGGCAAGAGCGCAGGCACAAAACAGTTTTTCACCTTCTGCGGCTCGCGAGTGGTGACCTACTTCATAGAGGTCATCATAAATCTCGGAGTTATCGCGCTCTTTGATGCACTTGGATATAGGTCTATCACACTCAACTTGCTCGTTATCACGATCGCGCTGACCTCGCGCTTCTGGGCGAAGGTCGTTTCGTCTGTGGTCGTTGTGGTGTCAAACTATTTTATCAGCAAGCTGCTGGTGTTCAAAAAGAAATAAAAGATGCGGTGGAACCCCCAAAAAGGTTTTCCACCGCGCTTTTTTATTTAATTTAGAATTTTTTCTTGGGAAATTTCTTTTCCCAAGGGAGCGTGCAGGCAAGGCAGATTGCTGTGCCGCCAATTGCGGCAAGCAACCATATCAAAAGTGTTGCTCCCCAGCCGCTTCTCTCGGAGAGCAAGGCGATTCCGTAAGAAGAAATAGCGCTTCCCACATAGGTAAAGGCATTTATCACACCCGATGCGGTTGAAACATTTCCGTACCTCTTGAAAAAAGCGGGAACCATTGAGATGAGCATAAGGTTTACTCCGTGCATACAACCCGAAAGCAGAGCAAGAGAAGCAAGCGAAAGCAGAGTGCTTTTTCCGCTTGATAAGCAGAGGCAGACTGCCGCAAGAGCACCTACGCCAAACACTACCGCCGCACAGAATATAGGATTGGTGAATTTTTTTCTATACAAAAAGGAAACAGCTTGAAAGCAGAGAATGCTGAATATCGGCAGGATAACTCCCGAAAGAATAGAGACGATATTGCTTAAATTATAGGTCTCCGATATGTATGATGGCATCCAGGTCATCGTTCCGTCACGCACGATACCCATAAACACAATAGCAAGAAGAATCAGGAGCATCATTGGAGAGAAAAGCATGCGTGTTGCCATTGAGGTCTCCTCGCTGCGCTTTGCTGCGGTAGTCGCACTGTCAGTGCTTATGTCAAGCGCGTATCTGTGCCAGAGCAGAAGCATCACCGCGCTGCAGCACGCCGAGAAGATAAATACCGTTTTCCAGCCCGAGAGCGAAATTATAAGCGGGGAGACAAGGTATACAACTATCGTTCCGAGTGACGAGCCCCACGATACTTTAACTATCGTGCGGTTATACTCCTCTTCTGAAAGGAGGGACGCGACAATCTTTACAAGTGGCGGCCACATCAGGCTTTGTGCAAAGCCGTTTATGCACCACACACCGAGCATAAGATATGGATCTTCGCAAAGCGGAAGGAGAAGATTCATAAGCGTGGTAAGGAGAAGTCCCGCGGACATTATCTTTTTTGGCGAGTATTTGTCGCCAAGCACGCCACTTATTATCTGCCCTGCGCCGTATGTGATAAAGCTTCCTGTCAGCGCCATAGAAAGCATGCTTCGCGAAATTGCGGTCGCGCTCTCCATTTCGGAGATTATCGCGCCGTAATTTATTCGCGTTATATAGCTTATCATATACGCTGCAGTGAAGAGAAGGGCAAATCTGTTTATCTGTTTTTTGTCGGTTAAAATCGCCATTGTCTTATTTTTTTGCCTCCATGCCGCCGATAAACACCTTTTTGTCGTTTTCCTTGTAAAGCTCAACGAGTGACTCGGAAAGCAGACTGTCGGTTATGTAACAATAATCGCTGTTCATTTCGTCTACCTTGAGAAGTGCTTTTTTTTCAAACTTTGAGCTGTCCGCAAGCACAAAGACTTCGTCAGCGCACCTTAAGAGCGTTCTGAAGATTGAATAAAAATCTCTGTGAAATGTGTATATGCCACTGTCAAGCGAAATTGCCGAGGGGAATAAGAATAGCTTTTTTACATGTATTTTGCTAAGCATCTCTGTTGTAAAGTCGCCTCTGAATGAGCTCTCCTGCCGCCAATAATCGCCTCCGCAAAGAATCATTGAAAAATCCTCATGCTCACACAGGCAGTTGAATACATCGAGAGAGTAGGTTACGATAGTAAGCCTTGAAAAATGCTCCTTGAGTGCCTCCGCAAAGAACATAGGCGTACTGCCTGCTCCAATAGCTATCGTGTCGCCCTCGTTTACAAATTCGATTGCCTTGAGAGAGAGCTCGTGCTTGCGCGCGTTGAATTCCTTCTTTCGCTGGTGAAGCGGGGGAGTTCGGTTCATTTCTCCTCTTGCAACTGCACCGCCGTGCACTCGGATAAGCTTGCCCTGCTGCTCAAGCGCAAGCAGGTCGCGGCGAATCGTTTCTGTTGAAACATCAAACTCCTTGAATAGCTTTGATGTTGTTACCGCGCCGTCTCTTTGAAGTATTTCGTATATTTTAGACTGTCTTTTGTTTGCAAACATTTCCACACACCTCCAAACATATCCACATTATAACATCCAAGCACACGGCTGTCAACGAAAAACCAAAATAAATATCAAATATATTGTGGATTTTGCAAGTTTTTTCTCGTTCATACCTCATGTGATATAGCGCTGCTATCTGAGGCACTACAAGATTATGGTCTTGTGGTAATCTCATAAATTGAAACAGGAGAGCCAAAAGGCTCTCCTGTTATTTTATTTCTTCTGTATGTCGGGTGTTGTGCTCTGTGATATAAGACTGTCAACCGCCTTGCGGTATGTCGGATTGTAAAGAATAACTCTTTCAAAGAGCTCGTATCCGATGCTTGTGCTGAGCTTTTCACCTTCTGCAAGCCATCTCTTGGCGGTCTCAAGTGAATATTTTTTTGGATCTGATGCAAGATAGGTAAAGAAAGTGTTTACGGTCTGCAAAAGGTTTATGTCTCTTGCCACTCTTGCGTTTATGCTCTGTGCATTGAAATATTCAACCCAAACATTGTAGTAGCGCGTCATATTCGCCACCTCGGGGTATGTTCCCTTGAGGAAAAGCTTACGGAGCAGGGCGTTCTGTGCCTTGAGCTCTTTTGTAGGCTCGGAGAGATCGCCCGAGCTGTCTCCGATAACTGCTTCGGCAAGGTCATGAATAAGCAGCATGTCAAGAATCTCTTGCTTGTTATAATTCTGCTCATTGTATTCTTCGGGAAGATATATCATTGCCATAAGCCATGCGTTAAGGGTGTGGTCTGCAATGCTCTCGGGGTTTTCAACATCATAGCTTAACCACTGGGAGCGTTTTGTGTCTTTCGTTTTTGAGAGTGTATTGTAGAGAAGGAATCCTGCATCAAATCTTGAGTTGGCAACATATCTTTCAATGTCCTCCTCAACCGACTTGAAGTAATAAAGGAGCTTGTCGGAAACAACGCTTCTCGGACGCTTGTTGTATTCGCGGAGCAAGCCGAGACACTTTTCGCAATAAGGCGAGAGATTATATGCAAGCTTTTCGGGCGAGACATGCATACGGGCTTGAAGAAGGGAAAGCAGAGAAACAAGGTCTGTTTCAACATATCCGACATGCTTTGTGGAAAGATCGGCCTCGACACTGCTGCAAAGTATCCTTATTGCCTGCTCTCCGATATTCGGGTTGTTATCAAGATAAAAGTCGTTGTGCGCGCTTATCTGATAGCTGTCTCCCATATATTGGATGACAGTTCCGCGGTCAATCGCATTTGTTATGTCATTTGTTATAACAAGACAGAGATACTCATCAAGAATATTCGTGCGGCCATAGGATATAAGACCGTGACATACCGAGCGGAAAAGATATTGTTGATATCGGTTTGTGAGGGTCTGGCTATGGTTGTTCTTCACAAGCGGAAGAAGACGCTGATATTCCTTATCAAGCAGTTCCTGCGCGGGATCGGTAAGCTCTGCATAGGTGAGCTTTCCAAGCCAATATGCCGCATTGCTCTTCTGGTGGATATCAAAGGTATCGTAATTGTCAAGTACCAGTTTCAAAAGGCTTTCCTGAAGATGATAGTTGTTCTGCAGGTGAGATGCCATGAAACGGTTTTCCATAGATGTCATCGAATTTTTGAGGAAGCGTAGGCTGTCGGAGTTGTCGGGATTGAGTATTGAGTGGACTGCGTAAAACGCTATCATAAATTCAAGATACGCGCTATGTTTATGCGGTAAGGACCAAAGCACTGCATTATAAGGGCGATTTTTTACATTATGCAGATCGTTGAAAACATACTCGTAGAGCTCGTGAGCGATAACAAGCATCTTTTCCTCATCGCCCTTGAGCTCGGTAAGAGCAAGTCTTTCGTACATGTCAACAAGAGAGATGTCGTCCACAGAAAGTCCCTGCGAGAGCTCGGTGGCAATAAGACGCACGGTAAATATATCAAGGGTGGGGAAGCGAAGTCTTTTGAGTGTTTTGTATATGTCGGATGCCTCTATTCCGTCGTGTGCGTCCTTATACATGGTGAGGATCGCAGAAATAACATCAAGACAGACTGCCTTGTTTGTTATCGGTACCGAGCGGAACTGAAAGGTATAGCCCGATGCGTCTCCGATCAGGGGAATAGTACGCTTGAGTCGCTGTCTGTTCTTTATAAGACCTACATCAAGCGCAACAATTCTGTTGAACTTGGCAAAGCTCTTGCAGGTCTTTGCATAGTCCTTCCATATGTCAAGCACTACATCCTCGGGGGCAAATGCCGAAACGATGTGTTCGCGCACAGCCTCTATCATAAGGACGGGACGCACTTCAGGGTTCTTTCTGGCAAAGGTGTAGAACTCGCGGCATTCCTCTTCAAGCTTTGCACGCATTTCGGCACGCTCGTTACCCTTTGTATAGTTGTGCTTTTCGTAATAGCTTGATGAGAGGTATATCGGCAGATAATCACTCTCGCCGTTTTTGAAGTTTTCAAGCATCTTGTAGTAGGCAAGCTGAAGGAGCATATTCTTTGCGCATCCGGGTCTACCCTTGACCTGAATGGATATACCCTGTCCCTGTGACAAGGAGTCTATTATAAAATCAACATAGTCAATGCCGCCTGCCGTAAACTTTCCTTTGAAGTACATAGACACTGTGTTATCAAAAAGAACTCTTGCATGAGCTTTAAAGCTGTCATACACAGCGCCGTATGTCCTGTCACGCAGACAGTAAGGAAATTTGCCAATATTTTTGAGGAGGACTGTTACTATTTCATCTCTTGTGAGCGTGGGAGCGGTGTCTTCAACTGTCTCCTCGGTTGCAGGCTGTGCAAAAACGGGAATGGGCGCAACGACCTCTTCATCGGCTACACTCTCCTCGGGAATGGCAGAGCGAACGGCAATAAGGAGATTTTTGAGAGCATCGTTCATGTTCTCATATGCATCTATCCATTGTGCCTGTTGCAAGAAATACAGATTTGATTTTGACAGGTCAAACTTTGACAGGCGGAACGGTATTATTTTTTTGCCTGCACCAAAGGCAAGGGAGAGCTCGTTGCTGACATGTCCGGAATCATTCGAGTGCTCCGACGCCACCATTATAAATGTTGAGCAGTCGTTGATAGCATCAACTATTTGCACCGCGAAGCTTTCTCCTCCCGCGATATTTCGGGAAGCGATCCAACAGGGGATACCCTTTCCCTCAAGGTAGCTGTAAACAAGATTCGCCGCGTCTGAATCCTTGGTTGAATAACTTATAAAAACAAATGGTTTTTTCATTTTTCCTCCAAAAAGATACAATTAAAAGTCTAAATAATTGAATTTAAGAGCAATAAGGATCAGTTATCATCGTTTGATTTTGTCATCTCGGAAAGATATCCTGCGGTGATAACGCCCGAGGGAAGCGCTATAATTGCGATTCCAAATACAGAGGATAGCATGGTGACTATCCTTCCTACGGTCGTTACGGGGTAAATGTCTCCGTATCCCACAGTGGTGAGCGATATAGTCGCCCAATATACAGCATCAAAGAAGCTGGCGAAGGATTCAGGCTCCACATTGTATACTACGAGCGCGGAGACAACAATATAGGTGATAGCCATTGTGGCAACGGCTGATAATACCTTTTTTTGCTTTTTAAAGACATTTGTTATTATCTCAAAGCTCTTTGAATATCTCAAAAACTTGAAAGCACGCAGGACCTTCAGCGTTCTGAGCAGACGCAAGAGTTTCAGGAGCTTGAAGCCGTTGTTGAGAACGGTAAGAGAGGGCAGTATTGAGACAAGGTCAATTAGTGCCATCGGGGTTATAGGATAGATGAAGAAAGACGCGACCGAGCGTTTGAGCTTCAAGTCTGCGGTAATAAATCTTAACAGATAGTCTAAAATAAAAATTGAAACGGTTATATAGTCCATCCACCGGAAGAGAGGGGTAGTCTCCTTAAAAGCGAGGGGAAAAATGCTTACAATGATTGTCAGCATCATAATGGAGCCGTAAATTCCGCTTGATCTACTGCCATTTCCGATAGGATCAATTATTGAAAATAATTTTTTTCTCATATTATTCACCACAACAATATTTTTGATAATTATACCATATTTGGCAAAATTGGTCAAGAAAAATAATAAAATGGCAAAAAACGAGAAAAGCAGTGAAGATGCAGGGATTTAGTGGGAGTAAGATGTATGCGTGAAGGGAAAAGGCAGGCAAAGAAAATATTTTTCAAGAAAATTTCATTTTAGTCTTGCAAAAGCAAAAAAAATGTGATATAATAGTCGGGCAGAAAAATACAGGGGTATAGCTCAGTTGGTAGAGTCGCTGTCTCCAAAACAGTTGGTCGTGGGTTCAAGTCCTTCTGCCCCTGCCAAAAACAAAAGGGTGATGCAATGCATCACCCTTTTGTTTTTAGTAGCGAGCTTATTGACGCAGAACCCGTGCAGAATGCCGCAAGGCATTTATGCGTGAGTTTATGTCATTTTACCCCTGCCCAAAAGATGTTTATGGAAGATATAAAAAAAGAAAATGCGGGCGGTCTTCTTTACAAATATCATAATTTGTGGTAGAATATACTGGAAAGTGAGGTGCTTATATATGATAGCCTATGAAGGTAAGGAGCCGTATGTTTTCGTATCTTATTCGCACAAAGATATGGATAGTGTAATTCCGTTAATCGCCACATTAAAGCAAAAAATGTGCAGAATATGGTACGATGAGGGATTAAGTCCAGGCGAATCATGGAACGACAGCATTGCAGAACATTTAAAAAACTGTTCACAATTTATTGTGTTTATCTCTCCTGATTCAATTACCTCTAAATATGTAATGTCAGAGATTAACTACGCACTTTCTAAAGACAAAAATATTGTCCCAATCATTTTAAAGAAAACAGATCTTCCTGCCGGCCTTGAAATGATGCTGGGCACGATTCAATTTTTGGATGTTTCTGACATTAGTGATGTCGCCAATGCCGCAAATATTATTTCATCGTCGTTGCTAAAATCTGTTTTTTCTTTGAGAAGTATGCCTTTTTTGCAAGACTTGGGATATTCATTCTACATGATCAATCAAGATGTTGAACGGCAGGAAATAAAAGAAAAAAATGCTGCAACTATTATTTGCAAGGACCTTCAGGGAAATGAAATTGATATTTTCGGTTTAAGCAGACTCGGCGCATATGA
The DNA here is from genome assembly GCA_045656985.1 of Eubacteriales bacterium. Classification (GTDB taxonomy): domain Bacteria; phylum Bacillota; class Clostridia; order Oscillospirales; family CAG-272; genus HGM12713. The sequence continues at coordinate 7,861 of JAZOSH010000055.1, forward strand.
TGCTTCATATCACATATCATCGGTTGATGCAATAAAAGATTATTTTTTCCCCGGAAAAATTCGGGGCTCATATCAAATTAATATTATGGGATCCTTTTTCTTGGAATATCCGTTATACGGGCCTGATGTTGATGTCTTGCTTATCCTTGTTTTACGAATCCCCCGCCACGGTGTTCCAACGCTTAAACTTGTAGATTATCAATATGTAAACAGTGTAGCCTCTCTAAACTGTTTGGACCAGGAGGATCTGGATGTTGTTGGTGAGAAGGGATGGAGCACACAAATAAAAAAATATTTAGAGGACAAGCTGTTTAAATGATTTTTATCTTTTGGCCGTATTCCCTTGCTTTTTGTAGAAATATGTGGTAAAATATAAATAAATATTGAATTTGGTCAATTTTTGTTTCTGACCAAAAATACTTAACGAGGTTTTTGACATATGGCTGTTTACGAAGGATCGGAAAAATATATTTTTGTAAGCTATGCTCACCGAGACAGCGCTGTTGTAATTCCGATGATCAATGCTTTGCAGGAAGCAGGATACAGAGTTTGGTACGATCAGGGAATACAGGCGGGTACCGAGTGGCCTGAGTACATTGAGGATCACCTCAATAAATGCTCGTGCGTACTTATATGTATGTCGCCAGCAACCATCGATTCCATAAATTGCCGAAATGAAATAAATTATGCTTGTATGCTTAAGAAGGATATGCTGGTAGTATATCTTGAGCAGACCAAGCTTGCCAAGGGAATGAATCTTCAGCTTAATTCCCAGCAGTCTCTTTTCAGGAACAGACACGAAAGTGATGCGTCCTTCTTTGCGGAGCTTGTAAGGGCAAAGGTCCTCAAATCCTGTAAAGTCACACAGGACGGAGATGAGGATGAAGAGAGCTATTCGCCTCCCGTTCCTCCCCGTGAAACGAAAGATTTATTTACAGATGAGGACTCAAGCAGCTATGCTCAAACGGTAAAAAGCAGGATCGATGGCGTGCCGGTTATTTCAAGAGTCGGCACAATGGGCTCAAACAATCCGAGCGAGCCTTGGCCCAGAGGTATCTATTCGCAGTCCATTGATGCGGGCAGATTTAACTCGGTGCATTTTCACTGTAACCTGATCCGCCCGACCAAAAAACAGGAGACACGGTCTGTTGGAATTAGAATATATGACAGCAGGGACACTCTCATATATGAAAGCATATTGGATATAGTTTTCAATGTAGGAAATGATAAATTTTCTGTTTGTTGGCGATTAAGGGACGATGATGGCCTTTCGCAATCAGCGGGAATGTATACGGCAGTTATTTGGGTTGATAATTCCCGTGCCTTTGAATATGCCTTCCAGCTTTCCGGTGAGGTGCTCCTTGATGTGGAACATCAAAAGGAGATTGAAACGCTGAAAAACAAGCTGATGTATCCCAAGCTCTTTTTCGTTCATCTTATTGCAAGCATAGCAGGATTTGTTTCGATCGGCTGTGCAGGCGGCGAAGTAGGCTGGTTCTTCCTTTTTGGCATCGCATGGATCATTCTTGCCGCTTGGCTCTGTCGTTTGACAAGGCGCCATGTCGTCAACAAGCGGTTCTTCCCCTTCCTTTTCTCATTCATAGGATTTTCTTATTACGGAATATTCCTTTTCGTCATGATGATCGTAACGCTTGTAAACAAAAAAGCGTGGCTTGCCAAAATTGAAGATATGCAGGCAAGATCGGCATAAACAAAAAAGACCGCAAAATTATATTTGCGGTCTTTTTTATTTCTCCGAAAACAGCTTTTCTATAGAAACACCAAGGATTTTTGCTATTACAAAAATTTCTTTATCAGTAGCACTTCTTATTTGTCCTTCAAGCTTTGAATAGCTTGTAGGATTGATGTCGCAGCCCATCACTTGCATCTTTGCGATAAAGTCCTTTTGTTTTATAGCACGGTCTTTTCTTAATCTTTCAATATTTTTTCCCACTATATTGGCAGTTCCATACTCTTTAACTCTTATTTTCATACACAATATTTCCTTTTTAGTCTTTTTTTTTGCATTATATTAAAAAAAGGCATTGACAAAATTCCAGAACGGAATTATAATAAAAATAATTCCAAAACGGAATAAAAAAACACAAAAGGAGAAAGACAATGGACAACAAGTATTTGAATTTGGCGCGCCAGGCTCGCTCCGAGGACAATTCCGAGGACGCAAAGCTTTATTATGGCAAGGTAAGAGAGGAAGAGCCCGATAATGCTGAAGCAAAATTCTTTTATGCTTACTATGCTATGTATTCGGGAAAGAACGGAGAGCTTCATACTCGCTTTATAAATCTCTGTAAGTCAATGGCATCTTCGCTCAAGATGGTAAAGAATTCCGATGTATCCGAGGAGGAGCAGCTTGTCACTATTGGTGAGATCGTTTCTGCATTTGTTCCCGAGACATGGTCAATGAACAGATACATGAACAACAAAAACAGAGAAACAAAGATTGGCGACTCTTATGTAAAGGTGTTTGAAACAAGCACAATCACCTCTTGCTGCAAGGCGGGAATGATGGCAGTTCGTGATATGGGTGACGAGATAGTTAAGCTTTATCCTGACAATGATAAGGCTAATAAGCTTGCAGTTGTAGCGTGGAAGGAATATGTATCTCTTGCACAGAAATGGTATGCATATGCGCCCAAGGGAGAGGCAGAGATTTATGCCGAGAAGATAAAGAAGATAGATCCTTCTTATGAGATGCCAAAGAAGGCAGGCTGTATTTCTTTCTCTGACAAGAAAAACTGATAATGCAAGGTGATATCGATTTCTTCCGAAAGGAATATCAAAGGCAAAAGAAGTTGGAGGAAATCGTACATTCACGCAAATTGGAGCGACCTAACACAAAAAAGTGGCAAGTGGTATTAGCATTTGCATTTTTTCCGATTTTAATTATGGCTGTTGTTTTTGCATCGGTAATAATTGAAATAACCAAAATATTGGAAGCGCTCTTACTTTGCGGGAGCATATTTCTTGTAACAGAAGGATATTTAAGGTTCTGCTTTATACAGGCGGTGAAATGCTATCAGCACTACGCAAGTGACGAGACTCGTCGCAGATGTCTGTGTGTTCCCTCATGCAGTGAATACGCAATTATTTCCTTAAAGCACCTACCTTTAACTGTTGCTTTTATAAAAATAAGAAAAAGGCTCTATAAAACCTGTAATGGGGAAGAGTACAAGCTGGATTTTCCCTGCAAAAGAATGAACCGATATTTTGAAGAAAAACATCTCAAATAGTAAATTTAATAACAAAAGCCTAACGCTTTCGCGTTAGGCTTTTGTTATCCCGAAAACACTCCAAACGCGTCCGTTCAAAATCTTCTGCCCCTTTACATTTATTTCTAACTGTGGTATAATAAAATTAAGCTTTATAGGAAAGGACGAACATCAATGGCAACATTTCTTTATAGAACAAAGGGAAATTCCAGACCGCAGGATAAGCCGAGAGTGTATTTCACCTGTCATCCCGAGGACTTTTCCCGCTATTTTGATAAGATATGCGAGGATATATTCAAGACCCACGATTGCGCTATCTTTTATACAGAAGATATGAGTGAGACGATTGCCGAGGAGGACAAGGTGACCGATCTCGGTCAGATGAACCTGTTTATCGTGCCTGTCACATACAGACTTTTAACCGAGCCAAACCGCGCAATGGATGCAGACCTGCAGTATGCAAAGGCAGAAAATATTCCGATACTGCCCTTTATGATGGAGTCTGGCATCGATGGCGTTTACTCGCAGGCAGATAAGTTTGGCGAGCGACAGTATCTTAATCCTTATACCAAAGACGCCACAGAGATCAGCTACGAAAGCAAGCTTGAGAACTATCTTGAATCACTTCTTATCAGCGACGAGATGGCAAGCCGTGTGCGTGCTGCGTTTGACGCATATGTCTTTTTGAGCTATCGCAAAAAGGACCGAAGGTATGCAAACGAGCTGATGCGTCTTATTCACAAAAATCCGAAATGTCGCGATATTGCTATCTGGTATGACGAATTTCTCACTCCGGGAGAGAGCTTTGAGGAAAACATAGAAAAGGCTATGAATAAGAGCGAGCTTTTTGCGCTTCTCGTTACACCAAATCTTCTTGAGGAGCCTAACGGCAAGCCGAATTTCGTTATGGGAGAGGAATATCCTGCGGCAAGACGAGCAAATAAGGTTATTTTGCCTGCGGAGATGGAATCAACAGACAAGGAGCGTCTCAAGGAAAAGTTTGACGGAATTCCCGACTGCATTGATCCGAGAGATGCTGATAGCTTTAACTCCCGTCTGCTCGAGACTATTATGAGGACAGCGACAGCGGCAAACGATGACGATCCCGAGCACAACTTCCTCATAGGTCTTGCATATCTTGACGGAATAGATGTTGAGGTTGACCGCGAAAGAGCACTGTCACTCATCACCTCGGCAGCCGAGGCAGGACTGCCCGAGGCAATGAAAAAGCTTTTCAATATGTACTATAGCGGAGTTGGCGTAGAGCTTAATTACAGAGAAGCTGTTAAGTGGTGCGAGCTTCTGGTTGAACAATATCAGGAAATTTATGGCGATGAGCACCCCACTACTCTTCGCGCGTTAGGTCCGCTGATGATGGCTTACGAAAAGGTGGGCGATTATAATAAAGCGGCAAATATCATAAGTAGACAGTACGATGCTCTCTGCAGGCTTAACGGAGAGGAGCATCCCGACACTGCTGTATCATTAACTAATCTTGCGGCAATGCAGGTGTTGTTGGGCGACTATAGCAAGGGTGCGGAGCTTAATGAAAAGGCATATGAGCTATGTCTCAGGGTTTTGGGAGAAGATCACCGCGATACGCTTGGAGCTATGATCAATCTTGGCGGTATTTACGACAGACTGGGAGATGCTTACAGAGCAAAGGAGCTTCACGAAAAGGCATTTGAACTGGCACGAAATGCGCTTGGCGAAAAGGATTCAATAACAATTTCTGCTTTGAGTAGCCTTGCATTTGATTTTCATCATCTGGGGGACTACAAGAAGTCTATGGAGCTTGGCGAAAAGCTGTACGAAATGACAAGCAGCGCGTTTGGAGAAGACGATCCACAAACACTTTCGGCATTAGGGTCTATTGCGTCGGCAAGTGAGGCTTTGGGAGATTACACACGAGCACAGGAGTTTTACAAAAAAGAGCACGAGTCTTTGTGTAGAATATATGGTGTAGATCACCCCGACACCCTCAATGCTTTGGGGGCTATAGCGATATGCTATGGAAAATTAGGGGATTTCAGCAGAGAATGCGCCTTGCTTGAGGAGATATATGCCCACCGATGCCGTCGCTTGGGCGAGAATCATCCGCACACGGCTGCAGGGCTTGCAAATATTGCTATTACATACGGGAATTTAGGAAACTATAAAAAGGAAAATGAGTTGCTTTTAAAGGCATATCTCGCCTTGTGTAAGTCTCTTGGCGAGGATCATTCAAACACACTCTCAACACTTTCAAGTCTTGCTACCTCTTACGGAAGGCTTGGCAACAGGGAAAAAGAAATAGCGATCCTCCAAAATGTCTGTGAGCGATTTAGTGCTGTTAAGGGAGAGGATCATCCCGACACACTGGCCGCGATGAACAATCTTGCCGTTGCATACGGAGATCGTGGCGAGCACCAAAAGGGGCTTGAAATACAAGAAAAAGTGTATATGCTGATGTGCAGAAAATTGGGAGAAGAGCACCCAGATACTGTCAGAGCTGTTATTAACCTTGCCTATGCCAAATCTAATTTAGGCGAAAAGCAAAAGGCGATAGAGCTCTATGAGAAGGCTTACGAGCAATTAAGCCGTCTCGTCGGAAAAAATCACCCCGATACAATTTCAATAATAGCAAAGATCGGTCTTGAATATTTTGATCTCAAGGATTTCACAAAGGCTATAGATGCCTTCGGTACAGCACATAAGATGTATTGCGAGGTGTTGGGAGAGGAGCATCCCGAGGCGATATCAATGTTGAGTGGAATCGCTTTAGTGTATGAGAACTTGCGAGACTTCAAAAAGGCGGCGGAAATTTACGAAAAGGTATATTCATTGAAGTGTAAGGCATTGGGAAAAGAGCATTCAAGCACGGTATTAAGCTTGAGCAAGCTGGCGTCGACATATATTTGGTTAAACGATTTTGGTAAAGCGGCAGAGCTCTTTGAAGAGGTACATAACGCATATATTGAGCAATTAGGCGCGGAGCATCCAACAACGCTTGATTCGCTTTATAGCCTCGCCGTGGCATACTATTATTTAGGAGAGATAAAGGCGGCATTTTTGCTGTCAAAGGGCCTTTACGAAAGCTGTCGCAAGATCTTCGGAGATAAAGACCCAAGAACTATGAAGGCCGGTAATCTCTTCATAACAGCTTACGAAAAACTGAAAAAATAAAGACGGCGTGGAGCATCTTGGCCGTTGCATATCAACTTTAAAGGAGGTACCGTTATGAGTGATTCTGCAAAGCTTGCAATAAAGATAATACTTACCCTATTGATCGTTGCATCGCTTGTTCCCGTATTTTTCTGCGCGATTTTGCTTGTTGCGTTCAGAATTTATTTCGGCGCGGTCATGCTTCTGCTTATTCCTGCGGCAATACCGCTTATCTGGCTCAAAAAAAGAAAGCTGTATTTGCTTGTCTACATCGGTGTGGCGCTGCTTCTAGTTATAGCGCTCGTCTCTCAGACGCTTATAGATGCATATCGCGAGTCGATAAAGATAAATGTCACGCCGAACATCCACACCTATGAATACCTCCCCTTTGAGGAGGACTCAAAGATAGTCAAGCTTGATGACGCAAGCCTCTCACTTGAGGAAGACCTGCCGATAATTGACGGTGCAACGGCGGCATTCCCCGTTTATTCCGCCTTTGTTCACGCCGTCTATCCCGAAACGACCAAGCTGTATGACGGCGTTTTTGAGTACAATAACACTCTTGGTGGTTACGAGCTTCTGGCAGAAAAAAAGACCGATATATTCCTCGGTGCATACCCCTCTGCCGAGCAGCGCGAGTATGCCGAGAGGTGCGGTACGACCTTTGAGTACACGCAGATAGGCTATGAGGCATTTGTTTTCTTCGTTCATAAGGACAATCCGATAGACAGCCTTACAAGTGAAGAGATCCGTGCCATCTATTCGGGTGAGATCACGAACTGGAGCGAGGTCGGCGGTAAAAAGGAAAAGATAGTTGCCTTTCAGCGCAACGAGGGAAGTGGCAGTCAGAGCATGATGCTTCGGTTTATGGGAGACACCCCGATGATGGAGCCCGATACTGAAGAGGAGGTCGCTTTTATGGGTGGCATAATTGAGAAGGTCGCCGATTATGAGAATAAGTCAACCTCAATAGGCTTTTCGTTCAGATACTATGTTGAGGGCATTATTCAGCATCCCGACATCAAGCTTATATCCGTTGATGGCATTGCGCCGAGTGTTGAGAACATCAAAAACGGCACATATCCCATAATTGCACCCGTTTATGCAGTGACCTATGCAGAGAATGACAACAAAAATGTTGACCTGCTTGTTGAGTGGATGCTTTCCGATGAAGGACAGTATATCATTGAAGAAACAGGATATGTCGGCATAAAATAAAGAAAGAGACCGAGTGATCGGTCTCTTTCTTTATCAGTAAAGCACCTTGAGGACTATCTTCTTTACCTCACAGGGCTCGTCGTTAACTGCGATCTCGGGCGCGTGCGCCTCCTCGGGGAAGATTATTGCAAATTCGCCGGGATAAAGATTGATCTTATCAAAATCATCGTTTACATAATAAAAATCTGCATCGGACTTTGACTCGGGCATGGGAGTAAGCTTGTCAACGCTCTCATTTCCGATAAGCTCTGCACCGCGCACAACATACTGAATGTCAATATATTTGTGGTGGAGCTCAAACTTCTTTTCCTTCGCAGGCTTTGTGGTCTTTGTAGCGATTATTGCCTTGATGTTCTCGCCGTCAACATCAAACTTTGCGTCCTCGGGGACATCTGCCGCAAGCTTCTTGAGCACCTCTATTGCCTCGGGAAGGCGGGGATGTGCGCGAAGGTATGTTTCAAGCATAGGGCTGTTAAGACTTGTAACTATCATAATTATCTCTCCTTTGAGTTTTGTCAACTAAATATTAGCACTTTCGCGCCTCGGTGTCAAGTAAAATGAAAAAATATTTGACATCGTGGGCGTTGCGTTATATAATAAGAGGGTACGGAGGACTAAAAAATGCAGTACAACGAAAAAATGTATGACCTTGGTTCGCGCCGTTCGGTCATAAGAGAGATATTTGAATACGGCAAGCGTCGCATAGCCGAGATAGGCGAGGAGAATGTTTTTGATTTCAGCCTCGGCAATCCCTCGGTTGAGCCGCCGCAAGCTGTTGCCGATACAATAAAGGAGCTCGTATCGTCGGGTGATCAGACACTTCTGCACGGTTATACCTCGGCGCAGGGAGACCTTGAGGTAAGGCGCGCGATTGCGGATAATATAAGGGAGCGCTTTTCTGTTGAAATGACGCCCGACCTTATCTATATGTCCTGCGGCGCCGCCGCTTCGGTCACCATCACGCTTCGCGCGATCGTGACCGACGGTGACGAGGTCATAGCCCTCGCCCCCTATTTCACCGAATACAAGGTATTCGTTGAAAACGCGGGCGGCGCCCTTGTGGTGTCGTCTCCCGAGGAGGGAACGCTTCAGGTTGACCTTGCTGATCTTGAAAGCAGAATAAACGAAAAGACCAAGGCGGTAATTGTGAATTCGCCAAACAATCCAAGCGGCGTTGTATATACCGAGGAGAAGATAAAGGGTATTTGCGCACTGCTTGAAAGAAAATCAAAAGAGTACGGAAAAATAATATATCTTATTGCTGATGAGCCTTATCGCGAGCTTGCATATGACGGAGTTGTTGTGCCTTATTTTATGAATTATTATAAGGAAACTTTCGTTTGTTATTCATATTCCAAGGCACTCTCGCTCCCTGGAGAACGAATAGGCTATATTGCGGTCAATCCTGCAATGACAAGTGCCGAAAAATTATATAGTGCAGTCTGCGGCGCAGGCCGTTCGCTTGGCTTCGTTTGCGCGCCCAGCCTCTTTCAGAAGGTTATTGCACGCAATGTTGACGCAAGGGTTGATGTTAATATATATAAGGATAACAGAGATATTCTCCTTTCAGCTCTTGGCGAGTATGGTTATGAGTGCGCCCGCCCCGATGGCGCTTTCTATCTTTTTGTCAAAGCGCTTGAGCCGGATGCTACAGTATTTTGCGAAAAGGCGAGAAAGCATGAGCTTCTTCTCGTTCCCTGCGACGATTTCGGGGTAAATGGCTATTTCAGAATAGCATATTGCGTTCCGCGCTCAAGAATTGAGCGCGCTCTGCCAGCTTTCCGCGCCCTTGCAGAGGAATATAATGCATAATGTCCTTATATAAAAGTGATAAATTTTACAAAAAATGATGCCAAAACACCTATTTTGCAAAAATTCAAGTGATGAATTTTTATATAGTGTCAATGTGCTGTTCTCTCCAAGGGCTTCGGCGATATCGAACTTGCAAGGAACCTTCCGAAACGGCGAATCGCCATCTTTCGCTTTTCTTCCTTTATATTTATATAATATGATGGTCGGATGTAAAGCGGGACTAAGGTGTCCTGAACACCGAAATAATGTAGGGCGGTGCGCCCTACATTATATTTATACGCGTGCGCGCGCGAGGGCATAAATATGGCGTTTGAAGAACGCCGAGGGGGCAAAAAGTGCCTGGCAGTAAAAAATCGTCAAAATGACTAAATTTATACTGAAAGCAAAAAACTATATACAGTGGTCAGCCTGAAAATCACCACAATATCTGTGTAAACGCTCATTCAACCGCTCTATTGAGATAAAAAAATTAAAATATTTTTGCAAAAAAAAGAAAAAAACTATTGACAAACACTTTTTTCCGTGCTATAATGCTCACGAGTAAAGATAAATCCTAGGGGTATCTATGCCCATAGGGTACTCAAAAAACAAACCAAATTTTGAATGGGGGAAAAAAACATGAAAAACTTCAAGAAGATTGCTGCAGTTGTTCTGGCGCTCATTATGTGCGTAAGCACAATCGTGCCTGCATTCGCAGCAGATGCAGCTTGCCCCGGCGAAGGAAAGACTCATACAGTAGATAACTGCTCTTATGAGGTCGTTTCCGTTAAGGCGGCAACTTGCGAAGAGAAGGGTATAACCACTTATAAGTGTAACGAGTGCGATACCCAGTTCGCAACCACACAGGCTTCTCTCGGCGCACATGAGTATGTTGAGAGCATAATCGAGCCCACTTGTACAACTAAGGGCACAAAGACCCTTGTTTGTAGCAAGTGTAACGACATCAAGTCTGAGGACATTGATGCTCTCGGCCACGCTTGGGAGTACACATGGAACAAGGACGAGAAGAACCCTGGTATCTGCAACAAGGGCGCTAAGTATGACTCCAGAAAGTGCGCAACTTGCGGCGTTGAGGAGGGTGCTGGCGTAGCAGCTGGTCACGCATGGGCTCTCGTTGAGTTCGTTGAGGCTCCTACATGCCTCACAACAGGTAAGGCTACATACGCTTGCGCTAACTGCGACGCAACACAGGTTGAGTCCACAGTTGCTAAGCTTGCAGCTCACACACTCGTATTTGTAAAGGTTGTTTCTAAGTCCACATGTGCAGATGACGGTGTAGCTCTCTTCTACTGCGCTACTTGCGGTAAGCAGATTCAGGCAGCTAACATCGGCGGTACAGACGCTCAGGGCAATTCTATCGCAGCTGACCTCAAGGGTCACAAGAATGTAACTGTTGTTGTTGCTGACAACACAACAGAGACAACAAAGGATGATGTTGTAGCATACACATGCACAAAGAACGGCACAAAGGCTGGCGACGGCTGGTGTGATGATTGTGGCGCATATGTATACAACAACGGCGGCGTATGGACAGCATACAATGCAGACACGCTTAAGGCTGCAGGTCTCAACGCTAGACACACAAACACAGAGACAACAGTTGGTGCTACATGTACAACTGCCGGCACAAAGACAGCAGTTTGCTCCGTTTGCGGTAATATAGAGACAACAACAACAGCTGTTGCTACAGGCACACATGTAAGACCTTCTGAGGATAAGATCACAACTGTTACTGCTACATGTACAACCGAGGGCTACAAGCTTTGGCAGTGCACACAGTGCCAGGGTATGCAGAAGACCGATGTAGTTGAGGCTACAGGTCACGACCTTCAGACTGTTAAGACATGGCTCAGCAACGGTGCTGCAGTTGTTGACGGCGTAGTTCGTTGCGGCGACACCATCGTAACAAAGGTTACATGTAAGAACGATAAGTCGGAGGCCAAGCGGTCTTAGGAAGACAACCATGCTCAGCAACTCCTTGGCTCACAGAACGACATGGCTACGATCGACTTTGGCTCAGCAACGGTGCTGCAGTTGTTGACGGCGTAGTTCGTTGCGGCGACACCATCGTAACAAAGGTTACATGTAAGAACGAT
>JAZOSH010000056.1:0-7226 GCA_045656985.1 Eubacteriales bacterium
CGAACCCACGACCTCTAGCGTGACAGGCTAGCGTTCTAACCAACTGAACTACCGGGCCAACATGGTGGGAACAATAGGGCTCGAACCTATGACCCTCTGCTTGTAAGGCAGATGCTCTCCCAACTGAGCTATGCTCCCATGTTATCACTTTTGGCGACTTGCATATTATAGCATATCTTTTTTACCTTGTCAATACTTTTTTTGAAATTTTTTTATTTTTTTAATTTTATTCCCTTTTGCTTTGTAAAGAGAAGACTTCCGTCATTATTTTTACCGACTTTTCATAGTTTATTAATACTAAAAAATGTATTAGGAGGCCTTGTTTTGGTAATACTTAAAGCGTTCGTTCCCTTTCTGATTCTTGCGGTTCTTCTCGTCTCCTGCACCGAAAACTCGCGCTCGCTTGATTATCAAGATGTACCCTTCGCGGCAGGAATAGCTGTAAGCATTGATGAAATAAATGCAACCGCCACACTGATCATGCAACCCGCCCCCGACGAAACTGGCAAGCTTGTGCGTAACTTTACCCTTTCCTTCAGTGAGCCCTCCTCACTTTGCGGCATAACCGTTGAAAGAAAAGGCGGTGAAGCATATGTCCGTCTTAACGGGCTCGCACTTGAGGCGACCGACATTTTTCCGTGGCAGAACTTAATCAGCCTTTTTTCTATTGATGGGACTCCGCGTGACATAACCCTATGTGAGCTTGGAGGAGCACGGGCAAATCGCCTTAATGTGACCGATCCTTCGGGAAACGACTACATAATATATCTTTCCGAGGTGGGCGAGCCGCTTCGCATCTCGTCATCACACGCCACTGTAGACATTCTGTGGTACAGAGCTATCTGAAAAGAAAAAGGAATTACACGATGAAAATACTGATGCTATCATCCTCTCTTGACTCGGGAGGCGCCGAAACACATATCTGTGAGCTTGCCTCCTCGCTTGCGGTGCGAGGGCACTGTGTATTTGTTGCCACCGCAGGCGGTGCACTTGCCAAAACACTCGAGGAGCGCGGTGTCAGACACATAAAAATGCCCCTTGATTCAAAGTCACCGCCGTCACTTCTCATATCGGTAAGAAAGCTCCGCTCACTTACAAAAAAAGTTGATTTTGATATTATTCACACTCATTCTCGTATAGCGGCATTTGTTACAAGGCTTGCCCGTGCAGACAAAAGAGCGGCTGTTGTATCAACGGTACACTCGCACTTCAAGGTTAACGCCCTTACACGCGCCCTCTCCTTTTGGGGTAGGCGTTCTATTGCCGTGAGTGATGACCTTTGCAGCTATCTCTGCAGAGAGTATGGGATCGAACGCGACAGGGTGACAGTCATTCCGAACGGCATTGATACCGAAAAGTTCTCGCCTGTCACTGGGACAGAAAAGAAGAGGTCCTTGCGAGTGCTCTTTGCCAGCAGACTTGACGCTGACTGCTCTCTCGGCGCCCTGCTTCTCTGCAAGATAGCCGTGCCGCTTGCTGAAAAATTCCCCGGAATTGAGATAGAGCTTGCGGGCGGCGGAAAGCAATATCGCAGGCTTCTCTCGCTTGCCTCACGGGTTAACGAGCGACTTGGATACACCGCCATAACTCTTTGCGGCTATGTGCACGATATGCCCGAGCATCTACGACGCGCCGATGCCTTTGTTGGTGTATCGCGAGCGGCACTTGAAGCAATGGCTTGCGGCGTGCCGACCGTGCTTTGCGGAAACGAAGGATTTATCGGTGTTCTTGACTCCTCAAAAATAGAGATAGCGGCGGCAACAAATTTTTGCTGTCGCGGCTGTGAGTTACCCGACTCGTTTAGTCTTTTTGATTCAATAGTGACCATACTTGAGATGAAGGAGCACGAAAGGCACGAGCTTGGCGAGTACCTGCGCGAATATGTAAAAAAGAACAACAGTCTTTCTTCACTCGCCAAAAAAACAGAAAAATTCTATCTTGAAGCCCTTGCCGAAAAGGAGACGCGCGACGAGCTTGTCGCCTGCGGATATTACGGATTTGGCAATCTTGGCGACGATGCCCTTCTCTCCTCACTTATCAAAAAGGCAAAAGGTGAGCACCCCCAGAAGAAGCTTTGTATTGTGGCGCACCGTCCGGGGCGTCTCGCTTGCCTCGCGGGCATCAAAAGCGTGTCAAGAGAAAACATTTTTGCCGTAAGGCGCGCTATCAGGGGGGCTGACAGACTTATTCTTGGTGGCGGCTCAATATTACAGGACAAAAGCAGTCTGCGCTCACTCATTTTTTACGCTTATCTAATAAAATATGCCCATCGGCACGGCGTTAGAGTTGAGCTTTGGTCAAATGGGCTTGGCCCCTTTCGCCGCAAGAGAGCGAGAAAAATTGCGGTGCGGGCACTTGAGCGTTGCTCACTTATTTCACTGCGTGACGATGCCTCTCTTATACTTGCGCGCTCACTCGGTGCGAAGGAGGACAAGCTCTCGCGCGATGACGACCTTTCCTCTCTCGTTGAGTCCGCCGAGGAGAAATCAGCAAGAGCACTACTCTCTTCCCTATCGCTTGAGGACAAGCATTTTTCACTCATCGCGGTGAGAGGCAAGGACTCCCGCGTTTACCGCAGGCAGATAATTCACCACATCCGTGCCCTCTCTGCGCTTGGCATCACTCCGCTTTTTATAATAATGCACAAGAGCGAGGATCGCCGTATCTCACGCAGACTTGCCAAGCGTTTGGGCGGTCTTTGTGCTCCGTCTCTCACTCCCGAAGAACTTCGCGCACTCATTCCGCACGCCTACAGCGCAGTTGGCTCGCGTTATCACCTGCTTTATCTTGCAAAGCTGTCGGGGATTCCGATAACTCCCTTTGGCGATGACCCGAAAATATATTCCCTCTAAAAGCTTCACCCCTCTCATTCAGTTAAGTAACCGAATAAAAGGGGTGAAGTTCTTTTATTAAGAAATTTTACTCGTCAAGAGCCTCAAATCTTTCCCTTGCGCGGAATATGAGAGAGATACACCAGATACCCGCGAGAGCAACGACGGTATAAATAATACGGCTTACAAGGGCATCCTGACCGCCGCATATCCATGCAACTATATCAAACTGAAAAAGACCGATGCTTCCCCAGTTAAGCGCGCCTACTATTGTGAGTATAAGCGCAATTCTATCCATGATCATTGTCAAGTCCTCCTTAGCGGTTTTCCGCTCAATTTTATTTTTAACCGCAAATTCCGAATTATACACAGGGCAAAATGGTAATTTATTTTTCTTGTCTGAGGTGTAAAAAATAAAAAAAGGGACACACTACAATATGTAGCAACAAAACAGGAGGCAATTATGAAAAAAATTATATTAATGATACTTGTTGTGTCGCTTTTATGTCTTACTCTCGCATCTTGCGGAAAGGATAGAAACAACAACGACTCAAATAACACCGGAAAGGTGACCGACAAGGTGACAGATAAGGTGACAGATAAAGTTACAGATAAAAACACCGACAAGCCAAGCGATACCGATTCCGAGTCTATGCTTGACCCCGAGGATGGAAAGATAAGCGACTCCGATGCGGCAAACAACGGCGATATGCTTGACCCCATTGAATCAGGAGTTGAGGGTATTGAAAGCGGAATCGTTGATGGCGCAAGAAGAATGACGGGAAGATAAAAAAAGCGGACTCTTACGAGTCCGCTTTGATTTTTATAAAATTACCACTCTGCAACAGAGCCGTCACCGTGACGCCATACGGGGTTCTTCCACTGGTGGGGATTCTTGTTCTCTTCGATAACAAGTTCCTTGTTGACCTCAACACCGAGTCCGGGAATTCTGGGCATCTGAACTCTACCGTCAACAAACTCAAAGTCCTCCTTGTTGAGAGCGTAGTCAAGAACGCTCTTACCAACATTGTAGTGGATACCGATAGACTGCTCCTGAATAACAGCATTATAGCAGGTTGCGTCAAGGTTAAGACAAGCAGAAAGCGCGATAGGTCCGAGAGGACAGTGAGGTGCAACTGCAACATCATATGCCTCTGCCATGGAAGCTATCTTCTTAACCTCTGTGATACCGCCTGCGTGAGAGAGGTCGGGCTGAATGATATCAACGCCACCTGCCTGAAGCAGACGCTTGAAGTCGTACTTTGTGAAAAGTCTCTCACCTGTAGCTATCGGAATATTGCAGCAAGCTGCGATCTCCTTGAACACCTCCATGTTCTCGCAGAGCACGGGCTCCTCAATAAACATGGGGTCAAACTCCTCAAGCTTCTTTGCGAGTATCTTTGCCATAGGCTTATGTACTCTTCCGTGGAAGTCGATAGCAATACCGAAGTACTTACCGCAGGTCTCGCGGATAGCGGCAACTCTCTCAAGAACTGCATCTACCTTGTCGTAGGTGTCGATCATCTGGAGTTCCTCGGTAGCATTCATCTTGATAGCAGTAAAGCCCGCGTCCTTTCTCTCCTTCGCCATAGCGCCTGTGTCGGAAGGACGGTCACCGCCTATCCAGGAATAAACCTTGATGTTATCGCGACACTTACCGCCCATAAGCTCGTAAGCGGGAGCACCAAAGAACTTACCCTTGATATCCCAGAGAGCCTGGTCTATACCCGAGATAGCGCTCATAAGAACGCCACCGCCGCGGTAAAATCCTGCTCTGTAGATGGTTGCGGAAATATCCTCAATGCGAGAGGGGTCATTTCCTATGAGATATGTGGACATCTCCTGAACGCACGCAAGAACAGCGTCGCAGTGGCCCTCAAGAACAGCCTCTCCCCAACCGGTGATGCCTGCATCTGTCTCTATCTCAACAAATCCCCAACGAGGACGAACATGATATGTATTGACCTTCGTAATTTTCACGGTAGTTCACCTTTTCCTTTATAATTATCTCGGAGATTATCTCTGTACTCTACCCGAAGCGTTACCACCTGCAAGTCCCTCTACCTCTGCAACGGAAACGAGGTTGAAGTCATGCTCAATGGTGTGCTTGAGGCAAGAAGCTGCAACTGCAAAGTTTATTGCCTTCTGATCGTCGTAGTCGGAGAGGAGCGAGTAGATAAGTCCGCCACCGAAGCTGTCGCCGCCGCCTACTCGGTCAACGATACGAACATTGTACTTGGGAGAGAAATATGCCTTTCCGTCAGAGTAGAGCATAGCAGCCCAACCGTTGTCGGAAGCGGAAATGCTCTCACGGAGAGTGATAGCAACCTTGTCAAAGCCAAACTTCTCGGTAAGCTGACGAGCAACGCTGATGTAGCCGTCGTGGTTTACCTTACCTGCATAGAGGTCTGTTCCCTCTGCCTCGATACCGAAGACATCCTTTGCATCCTCCTCGTTAGCGATGCATACATTAACATAGGGCATAAGCTGAGACATTACCTCCTCAGCCTCCTTATTGCTCCAGAGCTTCTTACGGTAGTTGAGGTCGCAGCTGACCTTAACGCCAAGCTTTCTTGCAGCCTTACAAGCCTCAAGACATACAGCGGGCATCTCGCCGCCGAGAGCGGGAGTAATACCTGTGAAGTGGAACCAGTCAGCGCCCTCGAAGATCTTCTCCCAATCGAAGTCAGCTGCAGTTGCCTTCGCGATTGCAGAGCCTGCGCGGTCGTAGATAACCTTGGATGCTCTCTGAGAAGCACCCTTCTCAACATAGTAAAGACCAAGTCTGTCGCCACCACGAACCATAAGGCTTGTGTCAACGCCGAACTGACGGAGTGCGTTTACTGCGCACTGACCGATCTCGTGCTTCGGCACCTTGGATACGAAAGCAGCATCCATACCGTAGTTAGCAAGAGAAACTGCAACATTTGCCTCACCGCCTGCGTAGCTTGCCTCAAACTTACCTGCCTGAACGAAGCGGAGGTAGCCCTCGGGATTAAGACGCATCATGATCTCACCGAAAGTGATTATTCTTTTCATAATTTTTCTCCTTTTATATGTGCAATTTTAATTTTAAGCGTTCTTTATGTTCTCAACGAGCTTTCTCGCGGTAGCGGTGATCTTGTCGAACTCGCCAGCCTCGATCCACTTCTTGTTAGCAAGGTTTCCGCCAACGCCAACACCGTAAACACCAGCCTTGAGGAACTCTGCAACATTATCCTCATTCACACCGCCAACGCCAAGCATCTTAACATGGCTGATGGGAGCGCAAAGTGCTTTTACATAGGAAGCGCCAAGGTTTCCTATCGGGAAGAGCTTAACGAAGTCAGCACCTGCTCTGTGAGCCTGAAGGACCTCTGTAGGTGTGAGCGCGCCGGGCATAGAAACAAGGCCGAGCTCGCGTGTCTTCTTGATAACATCAACATTTGTATCGGGCGAGATTATGTACTTTGCGCCTGCGTTTGCAGCGATCTCTACAAGCTCGGGGGTAGTAACTGTTCCAGCTCCTACAAGCATCTTGCCCTCATATCTCTCTGCAACGCCCTTGATAGCAGCGGCAGTATCCTTAAATGAATCGGGATTTTTCTGATTAAAGGTGATCTCCATAAGACGGATTCCGCCCTCATAAAGAGCATCTGCAACCTTGAGACAATCCTCAACGCTCGCGCCTCTGACGATAGCGATAGCCTTCTCCTCAAGCACCTTCTGAATTGTGTATTCTCTCATTTTAGCCTCCTAAATTTGTGTATTACAACACATTTCCATACATAATTGATTTTATCACTTTTTTTTCAATTAGTCAATAGAAATTAAGTATTTTTACCCTTCAAGGCAACGACTTTTCGCTAATCTCTTGACAAAATCCTCTCCAAATGGTAAAATAACATCACTCGGACAGTTTGTAAATTAGGGTACAGTACCCGAACCTGTCCTAAAACAAAATTACGGGCAATAGAAAAAAACACTTCTTTCGCGCCGTTGGCGCTTTTTTTATTGCCAAGAAAGGATGCAAAACTTATGAACGAGATTTTGCTTATAGTTTCTCTTATTATTATTTTTGGCGCGGTCGTCCTCGCCTACCGCTTTTTGGGAAAAAGCGGACTTTACGCCATGAGCGCCATAGCAACGGTGCTCGCCAACATCGAGGTACTCATCCTTGTTGACGCCTTTGGAATGGAGCAAACGCTTGGCAATGTAATGTTTGCCTCAACCTATCTTATCACCGACATTTTAAGTGAAAACGAGGGTAAAAAAAGCGCATCACATGCCGTGCGGATCGGCATCTTCACAACGGTCATCATGCTCGTCTGCACACAGCTTTGGCTTCTCTTTACGCCGAGTGCAAGCGACTGGGTAATGCCTGCTGTAAAGACTATATTCTCAAGCACGCCCCGA
>JAZOSH010000057.1:0-2347 GCA_045656985.1 Eubacteriales bacterium
AGGGAAATCACCGCTTGAGTTGTCAAGCACTATCGCCGAAAGCTCAAGACCAGCGATATACTCTGCCATCTCGGGCTCTGCCCAGCCAAGTCCCGAAACCGCAAGGCTCTTTATATCGGCATCAAGCATTCTTGAAACAAGGCCTACCCAAGAAAGAGCGGGACGGGACGCACATGCTCCTTGAGAGACCGACGCTCCGTAAACAAGTATCGGCTTTTCAATCGCTCTCTCAAGTGCGGGAGCAACCTCGGCGCTCTCATCGCTAAAGCCTATCTCTATGTTGGAAACCCCGCCGTAAAGGGGCAGATTTATAAGCACCTCGGTATAGTCACCTGTAAGCTTTACAGTTTCAGAAATAGAAGTACCCGTAAAGGTTACACCTGCGTCACCAACATAATATCTCTCACTTCCGCTTCCGATGTATACATCAATTCCCGTAGCTCCTCGCTGCGAGAAATGAGTATGTCCCGCGGATCCGTTCGCAAAGCTCATCCTAAGAGTAATATCTTTTGCGTTGGTTCTGAATCTCACTGTTCCTCCCGAAAGATGCAGAATTCCCTTATCATAGCCGCTTCCGCCCGTGATATTGTCACCCGAGATCGATTTTGCAAGAGCCAAAAGAAGCGCATCCTTTTTGTCTGCCTCAAGTCTTTGATAGAGTCCTCCGTTTTCGTCTGGATGCTCGATACCGCCAAAGGTAAAGCAGGGGGCAGACATTGAAAGGAAGGTCTTGCCGTCTCTTGTGGCGGTGACATATTTTTTATCAAGCTCTCCGACCTTGACGTAGTCACCTGTTGCAAGCTCATCGGCTCTGTTTTCGGGAGTAAATGAAAGCTTATCAAGATTACCAAGAGCGCGCTCAATGCCCGCCTTTTGACTATCGGGAGTGAATGCGCTGTTAAGCACATCATATACACCAAGAGCAACTGCATACATTCCTGTATCACTTGCAGACTTCATATCTCCGGTATAGAGGTCGAGCAGGTCACCCGTGTGCGGGAAGGTGCTGTTTGCATCAAGGAAATAAACAAGAGTATCTCCTGCCGCAATAGCTTTTTCATATGTCTCAACTATCACCGCACGCTTCTCTGCTGCAGCTGCTGTTGCCTCTGCAGAGTATGTGGGGGTTGTCATAATAACTATCGGGATTTCGGGATGTGCGTCACGAACTGTCTTGTAGAAGCTATAGTGATTTGCCTTGAGCTCCTCAAGGGTTGCGCCGTCATCAAGCTCCATAACAAAAGCAGAAATATCGTCAAGCTCTGCGATATACTTTGCTATATCAAGGTTTCCGTTTGCACCCTCCATAATACCGAGGTTTACAGTATCAGCATTGAGCATACGGCCCACAAGAGATACATAAGCATTTCCGGGACGGCTTGCCGAATGTCCTTGTGTAAGCTCGCCGCCGTAAAATACTACAGGCGCGTGGTCTCTCTCAAGCGGGAGAGCTATTCCGTCAAAGTCCTTCTCAAAGCCTATCTCAAAGGATTCAACATCTGCAAGGAGGGGCATGTTAATAAGGACCTCGGAGTATCCGCCGGGAAGCGCGACCTCCTCGTAAAGAGAAAGACTTGTCAGCTTCTGCATTCTTAATCCGGTATAATCCCTGTCTGTACCCGCGCCGACATAAACATCAATTCCGTAAGAGCCTCTCGGTACGGTTGTGTCGGAAGCATACTGATTCTTGAATTTTGCCTTTATTATTATCTTTTCCGCGGTGGTACAGAAACGAAGAGTAACACCCGCCGAATTCTGATAATATTCAGAAATGTCCAAAAGCGACGAGTCAAGTCTTGCAAGCGTGCCATCATCATGTCCTATACCGCCAACCTCTATCTGAGGAGCATTGTAGCTTACAAAGGTATATCTGCCGTCCTTCGTTATGTACTGCTCATCTATATCCTTTATCTTTGTGAATTCAACCTCTTTCTTTATCTTTGAGGAATCATCGCGAGCGGTATATGAGAACACATCCGTAAGCATTATTCCACTTTTCATAAGACTATCCTCCTTGCCGATATCATCGTTCGTTGTTTCCTTTTCGCTATCCTTCGGCTCGGTATCTATGTTGCCGTCATTTCCGACACAAGCAACAAGAGAAAAGAGAAGAAGCAGCGCAAGGATAAAAGAAATCGCTTTTTTCATAATAAACTCCCTTCGTTTTCGTTATCATGCAAGCTTATTATACATTTTTTTAGATCTACAGGTGTACAAAATAATGTTTATATTGTACAACACAAAAGAAAAACTGCACAAAATAACTATATATTATGTATTATAACATCGAAAATTTATACTGTCAAGGAAATCAGAAAAATTTAATTATTCTCTTGCGCCGCCTCGC
>JAZOSH010000058.1:0-5825 GCA_045656985.1 Eubacteriales bacterium
TAGGTAAGTCTGCCAAGCTTTTCGTAAGCAGAGGAGAGCTTTGATTCAACCACCTTTATTTTAACTGCAAGAGAAGCACTGTCACAAAGCTCGCTCGTTTTCTTTATTGCTTTGTTTGCAAAGCTGTTTATGTCATCGCGAAATTCATTCCATGTAGCCATGTTTGTTGACCTCCATTTTTTCTATCTATTACATTATACACAAATATATTGTGTTTGTAAAGTAATGGAATAAAAATTTTAATTTTGGGAAAGATAAAATCATCAAATTATCGGAGGAAAATATGGATTTTGACAAAAAAGATTATAAAAAGTATGCACAGGCACACGCACCAAAATCGCCAATTTTCAAAAATTGTGTAAAGGCGTTTTTGTTTGGAGGGGCAATATGTGCGATAGGTCAGGGGCTTTTGCAGATATACCGAGATGTCTGCGATCTTGATAAGGAGACAGCTGGAACGCTTGTTTCTGTTACGCTTGTTTTTATTGCAGTCGCGCTTACAGCACTTGGACTTTTTGATAATCTTGCAAAGCATGCAGGTGCAGGTACACTTGTGCCTATAACGGGTTTTGCAAACTCGGTGGCATCTCCCGCAATAGATTCACATTCGGAGGGACTTGTTCTCGGTGTTGGCGCAAAGATATTTACCGTGGCAGGGCCTGTGCTTCTCTACGGCACACTTGCAGGAGCTATCTGGGGCGTGATATATTATATTTGCGAACTTATGAAATAGTATCGGGGCGAACGGCGTTCGCCCCTTTTTTGCATATATTTATTGACATATTTTGCAATAAGAGTTATAATCAATTATACCTGTTTTAAGGAGGAGTTATGGAGATTATTCAAAATATAGATTGGTCAATTATGTACTGGGTACAGGACTTTTTCAAGTGTACCTTTATGGATTTTATTATGCCCTTTATCACAGATCTCTGCGAGGATGGAATATTCTGGATAATCTGCGGGGTTGTTATGGTTTTCTTCAAGAAATACAGAAGATATGGCATATTTTTGCTCCTTGCAATGCTTCTCGGATCCCTTATCGGTAATGAAATAATTAAGCCACTTGTTGCGCGTCCGCGCCCCTGTTGGCTTGATACCACTGTTCCCATGGTCATAGATGTGCCGAAGAGCTTTTCTTTCCCGTCAGGACACACACTCACATCCGCCGTTGCAGCAACTGTTATAACGGCATCAAATCGCAAGCTTGGCTATATAGCAATCCCACTTGCTACGCTTATAGCATTCTCCCGTATATATCTTTTTGTTCATTTTCCAAGTGATATACTTATGGGAGCCTTGATAGGTACAGGTGTTGGACTTTTTGTAGTCTTTGGCGGAAATTGGTTGTTTAAGAGATTCCCTGTTTTACAGAAGATAGAGAGCAGATGAGAATACGCAGTTTTTGGGCTGGAACGAAAATGGCGATCCCCGTCGTTTTCGGCTTCATTCCCGTTGCAATAGCCTTTGCGATAATGGCGGCAGATGTGGGAATGACAGCCGCTGAGACAATTTGTATGTCTGTCATGGTATTTGCAGGCGCAAGTCAGATAATGTCTGTTGGCATGCTTGCCGAGGGAGCAGGAATGCTTGCGATAGTAATAGCCACATTTATGATGAATTTAAGACATTTCATAATGGGTACCTGCATTTTTGACAAAATGGAGAAAACAGGTATAGGAATGAAATTGCTATGTGGCTTTGGCGTTACAGACGAATCCTTTGCTATCATAGGCACTACCGATAAAGAAAAGTGTGATAAGTGGTATTTTCTCGGAATTCTCGTTGTTACATATCTCTCGTGGGTAGTGGGAACTGTTATCGGCGCACTTGCAAATGCAGTACTTCCCGAGGTGATATCAGATAGCTTTGGTATCGCCCTTTATGCCATGTTTATTGCACTTCTCGTTCCAAATGTAAAAGGGAATGGCCGTCTTTTGGCGGTGGTTGTAATAACAGCCGTTATTAATTTTATTCTACAGCTTTTTATGCCGTCAAGCTGGTCACTTATCGTGGCAACTCTTATCGGGGCGGGGATCGGTGTCTTTATCGTCAAGGATGAAGGGGATACTCCCGAGGAGGTGGCGCAATGAATAAATATCTTCTTATTCTTTTTATGATGCTTGTCACCTATATTCCGAGAACTCTTCCTGCCTTCCTTGTAGACAAGATAAGGCTTGGTAAGAGATTTAAGAAGTTTCTTGAGCTTATTCCGTATGCCGCAATGGCGGCGCTTATTTTTCCAAGTGTTCTTTCGGTGGACACCGAACATGTGCTTGTAGGCGTCGTCGGCGCGCTTGTAGCGATATCACTTTCACTTGTAAAAAAAATGCCGACGGCTCTGGTTGTTATAGCCGCTGTGCTTACCGATATGTTAATTTATGCAATTATCTAAAGGAGAAATGGTATGATACTCTTTTATGTTCGTCACGGAGATCCTATTTACGATCCTGATTCTCTTACGCCTCTCGGCAAAAGACAGGCCGAGGCGCTTGGTAGAAGGATTGCCACATTTGGTGTGAATAAAATTTTTGCGTCCACCTCAAACCGTGCTATTGAAACAGCGCAACCCACCTGTGAGCTAACGCGTAAGAAGCCTGTACTTCTTGATTTTGCAAATGAAAAATACGCAAGTGAATATATGGGATACCCCGATGCGAGAAAGGGAGAAGGAAAGTCTCATTGGGTATGGATGAACGGCTGGATCGGCAATGAGCTTCTTGTTAAAAAAGAAGTGCGTGAGCTTGGCGAAAAGTGGTATGAGCATCCATATTTCAAGGACTACCCATTCAAAAAAGGACTTGACCGCGCCGCGCATGATATAGACGAATGGCTTGCTTCAATCGGTTATGTTCATGACCGTGAAAACGGTCGCTATAACATAACGGCAGAGAACCCGAACGAGCGCATAGCTCTCTTCGCGCACGAGGGCTTTGGAAAGCTCTTTTTAAGCCACATTCTCGACATTCCGTTGCCTTATCTCGTCCCCAATATCGAGCTTCAGCACTCGGGAATGACAGTTATTGAGTTTCGTGACCTTGGCGGCTACGCAATACCGCATATCCTCACTCTTTCGAACGATTCTCACCTTTACCGCGATGGCTTACCGCTTAAATATAACCATGAGGTAAACTTTTGATGGAAAATGCCAAAAATAGTGCTAAAAAGAGATTAAACATAAAGAAAATGCTAACAAGTATTATCTTTGTTTTGGTATATAGTTTCATAAACACTATAGTTCCATTCAAACCCCTTATTATTTTCTCCGCTATCGCCACTCCGCTATTGATGGCATTGACGGTATATATTTTTGTGCCGAAAAGAAAAAAATCTGACAGATATAACAGGGGTGATGAATCAAGCTTTTTTGATAAACACCCTGCGATTCGCTCTATTATAATTCTTTCGGCGCTTATGCTTCCGTTTTGGTCTAGCATAAAGGGAATCAACTCCTATACATATAATACGAGCTTTTTTCCTTTTTGGGTGATTCCCGCGATTTTGGGTATAGTGGCGGGAGTATTAATGTTTATTTATTCGGTAAAGGGGTCAAAATTATTTCTTAGAACCTTTGTTTCCTTTATTATTGGTGTTTTAGCAGCATTTATATGCTGCGGATATATTATGAATCTCAACTACGCGTTTGATGCTTCGGAGCCAGAGGTATGTATGGCTGTAATTGAGGACAAGAATCGCAGATCAGGCACCAAGAGCCCTACCGTATATGAATTTGATATAACAATAGACGGGGAGAAATGCAATCTTTATGTTACAAGCGGAGAATACAATTATTATGATGTCGGCGACACAGTAATTTTCTATAAATATAAAGGAGCGTTCAGAAAGCCGTTTTACATATCCGAATCAAAAAGATAAATAAAAAATCCTTCTCAAATGAGAAGGATTTTTTTGAGTCTTATTTTTCAGGATCAAGATATTTCCAATAGCTCTTTATGTAGTTTACGCCTGACCATACGGTCATAATTATTGAGAAGATAAGTGTTATCCACGAAAGGGGAACAATCGCGCCCGCCACATACTCGAACTTATGCTCTGCAAAGGTATTGAATATCTTTACGAAAACAAGCTGAAGCACGGGCTCAAGGAATACGGTTGAGATTGCAACTACCTGTGAAACTGTCTTTATCTTGCCAAGCATATTTGCCGCAATAACGATATTCTGTCCGGTAGAAACAACAAGTCTCATAGAGGTCACAGCAAGCTCTCTGAATACTACCACGATAAGAGCAAAAATCATTGCCGTGCGGAGATTTTCAAACTTGTAAAGAATTACAAACATTGTGCCGATGACCATAAATTTGTCGGCAACCGGATCAAGAAATTTGCCGAAATCGGTGATAAGATTATACTTTCTTGCAATCTTGCCGTCAAGTGCATCGGTTATCGATGTCAAAATAAAGAGTACGGCGCAAATAAAGCAGGAAAGATAGAAATTTACTACACTATGGGGTAGCATGCCAAAAATTATTATTACCGGAACGAGGCAGAGACGAAGCACTGTCAGCTTGTTGGGAAGATTCATTTTCATAAGCTCACTCCTATTATTTGTTATTTGAAATAGCACGGCCAATAAGGTCGTAGTCAAGAACATCGCGCACCTTAACAGAAACAAAGCTGCCTGCGGCGATCTTCTCATCGGATCTGAAATAGACCTTTCCGTCTATCTCGGGGGCATCGGCCTTGCTTCTGCCGAAATATGCTTCACTCACAGGGTCATATCCCTCACAGAGAACGGATATTGTCTTTCCGATCATACCCTGGTTTCTTGCATCGGATATAAGCATCTGCTCGCGCATAAGAATATCTGCACGGTCAAGCTTTATCTGCTCGTCTATCTGGTCGGGCATGTCATATGCGTCGGTATCCTCCTCACGGGAGTAGGGGAAAGCGCCTGCACGATCGAATTTCGTTTCTTTAACGAACTCACAAAGCTCATTGAATTCTTCTTCGGTCTCACCGGGGAAGCCTACAATAAATGTGGTTCTTATTACGATATCGGGGATTTCACGGCGAAGCTTTTCAATAACATTCTTTATAAGTGTCGAGTCACCGTGGCGATTCATAGCACGAAGCATTCTGCCGTTGATATGCTGGATGGGCATATCAATATATTTAAGAATTTTTGGATTGTCTCTTATTTCTGCCACAAGCTCGTCTGTTATCTTGTCGGGATAGCAGTAGAGAAGTCTTATCCACGGTATCTCTGTTGCATCTGTTATTGCACGCAGAAGCTTTGCAAGACTGTATTCTCCGTAGATATCTTGACCGTAGCGAGTGATATCCTGTGCTACAACTGTAAGCTCCTTTACGCCAAGCGAGTCAAGCTCTTTTGCCTCGGCAACAATATCCTCGATAGCACGGCTTCTGAACTTGCCTCTGATGGAGGGAATAGCACAATAAGCACAACGGTTGTCACAGCCCTCGGCGATCTTGATATAGGCAGCATACTCGGGAGTGGTAAGCACTCTTTCTCCCCCAAGACGAACACACTCCTTGTCCTCAAATGACGAATACTTTGCGTGTGACGCCTTCTTGCGCTTGACAGTTACCGCCTCAACTGCTTCAACAATGTTATGTATGCTTCCAACACCGAGGATTGCATCAACCTCGGGAAATTCGTTGAATATTTCCTCGCGGTATCTTTCGGCCAGACAGCCTGTAACAACGATAGCCTTAAGACCGTTATTCTTTTTTAACCAAGCAATATCAAGAATATTATCTATTGCCTCTTTTTTTGCACTTTCAATAAAGCCACAGGTGTTGATGATAACAACATCTGCCTCGGTCTCATCAGGTGTGACCTC
>JAZOSH010000059.1:0-18835 GCA_045656985.1 Eubacteriales bacterium
AATTTCACTGCCTCTTTCGCGACAGCCTGAATATTATATCACACCTAAAACCACTTGTCAATACCTTTTTTCATATTTTTTTGAAATATTTTTAGGCATTTCCCTCGCGCTTTCTTGAGGTGAGCTTGTACATTATACTACTATATCAACTGCTTGTCAAGTCTTTTTTCGCATTTTTTTGACTTTTTTAAGAAATTACCAAAAAAAATCCCATTTTTCTTCCCCATTCGTCAAAAAACACATAAAAAGACGCGCCGTTTCATCGGCGCGGCTTCAATTATCGCCTGATCAATGGCAAATATCGTAGGAAAGATGGTAAAGCTCACTGACCTTTGCCGTTCTCTTTTCGCAGATCGTCTTCATTCTTTCGATCTCCTCGGGAGAGAATTTATCAAGATCACCCTCTTTAAGAGTCTTCTTGTACATGCGGTCAAGCGTAAGCGCGAACACTATATCCTCCGTCTCAAGCTTACCGTCATTTTCAACAATTACAAGATTGCTCTTGCCCTCAAGCAAAAGCTCAACTGCCTTAACACCCATTTGCGTTGCTGTGAGTCTGTCACGAAGTGTGGGCGCACCGCCTCTTACGAGGTGCGCAAGACGAACGAATTTTGTCTCGACACCCGTTCTCGTCTGAATATGATTTTTAAGAAGCTCGCCATAGCGGATCTTATTACCATTTTCATCAAACGCCTCAACGCCCTCGCTCACAAGTACTACCATTCCACGCTTTCCGTGTCCAACGGCGCTTTTTATTTTCTCAATAGCAAGATCCTCATCAAAGGGTATCTCGGGAATACAGATAGCGATAGCACCGCCGGCGATTCCCGTATAAAGCGCGATATCTCCGCAGTCGCGTCCCATAACCTCAATGATATTGCAGCGAGCATGAGACTCACAGGTATCACGGAGACGGTCAACAACCTCAAGAACTGTATTCATAGCGGTATCAAATCCTACCGTATAATCGGTAGCAGTGATATCGTTATCAATAGTTCCCGTAATTCCTATTGTGGGAATTCCGTTAAGAGAAAGCTCGGTAGCTCCTCTGAATGTACCGTCACCGCCGATGGCGATGATTGCATCTATATTATATTTTTTGCAGGTTGCAAGCGCGCGGCTCATTCCCTCTTTGGTCTTGAACTCAGGGCAACGGTCGGAATAAAGGAAGGTTCCGCCGAGGGAGATCTTATTCGATACAGACGCCGTATTAAGAGGGATAAGCTTCTCGTTTATAAGTCCGCTGTATCCGCCCTGAATCCCCATTACCTCAATGCCCTTATCAAGAGCCATTCTTGTTACCGCTCTTACTGCCGCGTTCATTCCGGGAGCATCGCCACCCGATGTAAGAACGCCTATTCTTCTGAAATTTGCCATAATAACTACCTTTCTTTTCAAAAAAGATTACCCAACTATTTTAATACATTGTCAAAAAAAAATCAATACCTTTTTTGATTTTTTGACTTTTTATTTACCAAAAATCGACAAGACCGCATGCAAAGCGTTGCTTGCAGCTACATTTCTTATATAAGCTCGGCTCTTCATTGACGAGAGTGAAAGCTTTATCACGCGCTCCCTCTCCTCGGTACTGATTCCTACATAAACAGTCCCAACCGGCTTTTCGGGAGTTCCACCCGTAGGTCCTGCTATGCCTGTTGTAGAAACACCTATATCTGCTCCAAGAGCAAGTCTTACTCCCCTTGCCATTTCACGCGCTACCTGCTCTGAAACAGCGCCAAAGCTTGAAAGTGATTCGCGCGATACACCGATAAGCCTTTCCTTGGCCGAATTTGCGTAAGTCACACATCCTCCGAGAAAGACATCCGACGAGCCCGATATATCTGTCACTCGCTTTGCTATAAGTCCCCCTGTACACGACTCCGCAACAGCTATCGTTTTTTCGTTATTGCGAAGAAGCGCGACAACTGCACTCTCTATTGAAGTTGCATCAACTCCGTAAATATATTTTCCTATTTCGGTCGCGCGGACAGTTTCGATCATTCCGTCACATAGAGAGGATGCCTCCTCTGCCGT
The DNA here is from genome assembly GCA_045656985.1 of Eubacteriales bacterium. Classification (GTDB taxonomy): domain Bacteria; phylum Bacillota; class Clostridia; order Oscillospirales; family CAG-272; genus HGM12713. The sequence continues at coordinate 2,035 of JAZOSH010000059.1, forward strand.
ATCTGCCATCGCAGTAACACGAAGTCGCACCTCACCAACACTGCAATAAGGGGCGATGGTCGGATTTTTAGCCGATTGCATAAGCGGACCGATAAGCTCCTCAATGTGAGACTCACCTATACCGAAAATATTTATATTCTTGCTGACGAGCGCTCCGTGACGCCTCTTTTTAAGATAAGGCTCTACCTCCTCGTTGAAAAGAGGGATCAGCTCATTTGGAGGACCCGGAAGCATAACCACTGTTTTGTTCTTCTCCTCGTCAACTATTGCAAGTGCAGGAGCTGTGCCGTATGGGTTACCAAAAACTATTGCCCCCTCAGGCATCATGGCTTGCTTTATGTTGCTATCTGCCATATGCTTGCCGAGACGCGCAAAATATTCCTTTATATTATTAAGCGACTCCTCGTGAAGATACATTTTTCTACCAAAGAACTCGCAAACAGTCTCTTTTGTAAGATCATCGTAGGTCGGGCCAAGACCGCCACTCATAATCACGAGGTCACACTCACTCACTGCGGCATGCAGCGCGCGTTTGAGTCGCTCGGGATTGTCACCTACGGCAGTATGACGGTATACCGATATGCCGAGGTCCGCAAGACGCGTTGATAGAAATGCAGCGTTAGTATTTACGATGTCGCCAAGGAGAAGTTCTGTGCCTACACAGAGTATCTCGGCGGTATTTAAAATATTTTTGTTTTTCATAAGAATAATTCCTCCGTTACATAAGGTGGAGTTTCACAATATCAATAATTATATCACCTAAAAGGACTCTTTTCAATAACTTTAAAAAACTTTCTTGAATGTTCCCCTCATTTGTTGTATAATGATGTGGGAGGTGAGAAAATGGCAAAATGTTATCTGTGTCCGAGGAGTTGTGGAGCTGATCGCACGCTCGGTGAGCGAGGTGTCTGCGGCGAGGGTGACGGCATGCGCATAGCGCGCTATTCTCTTCACCTTTGGGAGGAGCCTCCTATAAGCGGCACGCGCGGTTCGGGAACAATATTCTTCAGTGGATGTTCCCTTCGCTGTGAATTCTGCCAGAACAGAGCTATCAGCCATTGCGGCAAGGGCGAAGCTGTATCAGCAGAGCGACTTTCAGAAATAATGCTTGAGCTTCAAGCGATGGGCGCACATAATATAAATCTCGTCACTCCCACGCACTTTGCGGACAAGATAGCAAAGGCGCTTCGTTCCGCTAAGGACAGGTTGAAGATACCTGTTGTTTACAACACCTCGGGTTATGAAAAGCTTGAAACACTCCGCATGTTTGACGGGCTTGTTGACATATATCTGCCCGATTTCAAATATTTTTCCGACGACCTTGCCGAAAAATACTCTCACGCAAGAGATTACCGTAAACACGCCGAAGCAGCGCTTGTAGAGATGTATCGCCAAGTAGGTGAAGCAACGCTTGACGATCAAGGAATGCTCTCGCGCGGTCTTGTTATCCGTCATCTCGTGCTTCCATATCACCGCAAGGATAGTATAGCACTTCTCGACAGAATTTGTGAGATACTGCCAAAGGATAAAATCCTTATCAGCCTTATGAGTCAGTACACCCCCGACTTCGCTATAGCGGCGGGAACTCCTTACAGAGAGCTACACAGAAAGATCACCGCCTTTGAATATTCCACAGTTACCGAACATGCCGCAAGCCTTGGACTCCTCGGTTTTGTGCAAGGAAAGTCGTCTGCAAACGCAAAATTCACTCCTGATTTTTGATTTTTTGTCTTATTTCAAAGAAAATTTGTACAAATATCACAAAATTCAGGAGTGTTTTTCTATAAGTTGACGGTAAAAAAGTATAACTTTTTACTTGAAAAATTTTCTTGGGTATAGTATAATATTTGTGTTAAGTGCATTTTGGACTTATTATTTCGGCAAAGACCGAAAAGAAATTTATTATTCAGATTGTTTTGCCCAATAGGGCGAGACGAAGGAGGAAACACCTATGGCTACCATGGAAACCAAAAAAATAAGAAATGTTGCCCTTCTCGGACACGGAGATTCGGGTAAGACCGCACTTGCAGAGGCTATGATCTATCTCTGTGGCGGCACAGACAGACTTGGAAAGGTACCGGACGGAAATACCGTTTGTGACTACGATGCAGAGGAGATCAAGAGAGGCTTCTCAATTTCCGCTTCTCTTGCAAATATAGTTTGGAAGGACTGCAAGATAAATATACTTGATACACCCGGATACCTTGACTTCGTGGGTGAGGCTCATCAGGCTCTCCGCGTTGCTGACAGCGCTATTATCGTTGTTGACGGCAAAGCAGGTATTGAGGTTGGCACAGAGCTCGCTTGGGGCTATGCAGAGGAGGCAGGTCTTCCCCGTGCATTCTTTATAAATAAGTTTGACGATAATGAGGCTCGTTTTGCAAGAGTTCTTGACTCGCTTCACGAGACATTCGGTAAGCACATCTGCCCTCTTACCATTCCTATGGTAAAGGACGGCGTTGTTAAGGGTTGTATTGACCTTATAGATCAGACCGCGCATGTATTTGATGCAAACGGTCGTCACAGCGTTGAGATAATCCCTGAGGAGTCCATGGAAGCTGTTGAAAAGTTCCGCGATATGCTTATGGAGGCTGTTGCGAGCACAGACGAGAGCCTTATGGAGAAATACTTTGAGGGCGAAGAGATAACCAACATGGAAGCTATCAACGCAGTTCATGAGGGTATCATCCACGGTGATATTGTTCCCGTATTCTGTGGCGCGGCTACAAAGCTCTGGGGCGTTTGGACAATGCTTGACAAGATCACAGAGTCCTTCCCGAGACACACCGCAAAGAAGGTTGAAATCGCTGTTGACGGTGACGACATAGCTATTGAACCTGATGGAGCTACATCGCTCTTTGTATTCAAGACAGTTGCAGACCCGTTCGTTGGTAAAATGTCCTTCTTCAAGGTTATGAACGGAACTGTTAAGCGCGATATGGCTCTCAAGAACCTCACAACAGGAACAACAGAGAGACTTGCTCATATTTACACTGTTAAAGGTAAGAACCAGACAGAGGTTGACGAGCTTGCTTGCGGCGACATCGGTATGACTGCAAAGCTTGCAGGCACAAATACAAATGACACTCTCGCAGCAGAGGGAGATGTTCGTTATGCTACGATCACCTACCCCACTCCTTACATGTGCCGCGCACTCGTTCCGCTCACAGCAAGCGACGAGTCCAAGATTTCCCAGAGCATCGCGAAGATGATGGAGGAGGATCTTACACTTAAGTACGAGAACAACGCAGAGACAAAGCAGATGCTTATCTCGGGTCTCGGTGATATGCACCTGGCAGTTCTTACAGCTAAGCTTAAGAGCCGCTTTGGTGTAAACATCAAGTATGACGATCAGAAGATCGCTTACCGTGAGAGAATCACAAAGATCGTTGATGTTGAAGGAAAACACAAGAAGCAGAACGGTGGATCGGGTCAGTACGGTCATGTTAAGATCCGTTTCGCTCCCGGTACAGAGGAAGGTCTCACCTTTACAGTATCGGTTGTCGGCGGTACAGTTCCGAAGAACTTCTACCCCGCAGTTGAAAAGGGACTTCAGGATGCTATGGCAAAGGGCGTTGCAGGCTTCCCCGTGGTTCAGCTTGCCGCTGACCTTTACGACGGCTCTTACCACGATGTTGACTCTGATGAAATCTCCTTCAAGACCGCTGCTTCTCTTGCATATAAGAAGTGTCTCGAGCAGGCTGCTCCCGTTATTCTTGAGCCCGTTGGCGATCTTGATATTACCATTCCCGATGCACTGGTTGGAGATGTTATGGGTGACCTTAACAAGCGCCGTGGCGCAGTTATGGGTATGGATCCCGCAAAGAAGGGCTTCACAACAGTTCACGCTGTGGTTCCCAAGGCAGAAATCGCTGATTACCCGATCGCTCTCCGTGCTATGTCTCAGGGCAGAGGCTCCTTTGAGTATGCAGTTACCGGCTACGATGTAGTTCCCGGAAACATTGCTGCGAAGATCGTTGAGGCTTATAAGGCTTCACAGAACTAAGGTTCTGAAAACTAACTAAAAATTTAAGCCGTTGCGCGATGCGCAACGGCTTTTTTATTTAATGTCAAAAAGCTTGCAAGCGTTATTATATGTTATCTCTGCCGCTTCGTCGGGTGTAATTCCCTTCACCTCGGCAAGAGCTATGGCTGTATATTCCATAAGTCCCGAATGATTTCTCTTTCCTCTGAAAGGATGCGGTGCAAGGTAGGGCGCATCGGTCTCAATAAGAATTCTGTCAAGCGGGACAGATGCCGCGACCTCACGGACGCGCGCCGCGTTCTTGAAGGTCAGAACCCCCGAAAAGGAAATATACCAACCGCGTCTTACAAGTTCACGCGCCATCTCGGTGCTTCCGCTGTAGCTGTGGAAAACTCCGGCAACCTTTGGGTACTTCAGCACCATGTCAAAGCAAGGGCCGTGCGCCTCTCTATCGTGGATAATAACGGGAAGCGAGAGCTTCTCGGCAAGCTGCATCTGGAGATCAAAGCAACGCTCCTGCAGATCCTTGTTGTAACCCTCATAATGAAAATCATATCCGATCTCACCTATAGCGACAACGCAGTTATCGCTTTTTTTCTTTTCCTCGGAAATAATTCTCTCAAGCAGAGCAACCTCTTCCTCAGGAGTACCGTCAAGCTGCTGACAGTCCTCGGGATGAATACCAACTGCCGCGTACATTCCGTCATATCGGCGCGCCGCTTCAATACATATCAAATTATTTTTATTGCTTGTTCCCACATTGATAACCTTTTCCACAGGGCCGCCAAACACCTCATTTTTAAGTATCGTGTCGGCTTCACCGTGAAACCATTCATCAAAATAGTGGGCATGTGAATCAAAAAGCTTCAAAATTTTCTCCTAAAATTCCTTTTTCAGGCTTCTTTCAAAGAGCGCGTCAAGCGCCTCCTTAAAATCGACATTCTCGTAAAGTATATTATATACTGTTTTGCATATCGGAAGATCAACCCCGTACTCCGCGCCAAGCTGTACCATAGCCTTAACCGTATAGTAGCCCTCTGCAAGAGACTCAAATTTTTCTCCCTTTGTAAACGCCTCACCAAATGCTCTGTTATGACTGTACTTTGAGAAAACCGTAGCCTCATAATCACCTAAATGACAGAGTCCGTAAGCTGAAAGCTCGTTTCCTCCCATCGCCTTGATAAGTCTTGCTATCTCACGCGTACCGCGAGACATAAGTGGACCCTTGAGTGTTGAGAGACCAACACCGTCAAGCAAGCCCGCCGCAATACCTATAACATTCTTTGATGCAGCACCTATTTCGTTACCAAGCAGGTCGGTACCGTAATAAAATCTTATAAGTTCACTCGAAAACTCGTCAACAAGGCGGTGCTTTGTTTTTTCGTCATTGCTGTCAATTACCATGCAGTTGGGTATTCCGTAGTAGAACTCCTGAACATGTCCGGGACCAAGCCAAACAGCAACCTTATTTGACGGATCAAGTATTTCCTCGCATATCTCGGAAAGACGCTTCTTTGTGTCTATTTCAATTCCCTTCATACAAAGCACTACCGTCTTATTCCTTATATCATGTGCACGAAGCTCTGCAAGGAAGGAACGCAATGCCTGTGAGGCAATAGCAATAACGATTACTTCGGCATCAAGGAAAGTATCAATAGATGTTGAAAGCTCTATGCTTTCGGGAAGCTCAAGCAGATCATTTTTTCTGTTCTGCAGGAATTTCTGCATGTGGGACGAGCTCTTTCGCCCGTAAAGTGAAACATCGTGTCCATGTCCGTCAAGATACCACGCAATAAGCGAGCCCCAACGGCCACAGCCTGCAACACATACCTTCATAAAATCACTCCGTTATGTAGTATAGAACAGTTGCGCCACAGCGCAACTGTTCTATCATTATCTTACTCTCTCGCCAAGAGGTGTATCATCGGAGAGGAATACTACTCTCACAGTTTCCTCGCCGCTCGCAAGAATCATTCCCTGCGACTCAATACCGCAAAGCTTGGCGGGCTTGAGGTTTGCCACAACTATGACCTTCTTACCAACAAGATCCTCGGGCGCATAATAAGCTGCTATACCCGATACAACCTGTCTCTTTTCGTATCCAAGGTCAAGCCCGAGCTTGAGAAGCTTCTTTGCCTTTGGAACCTTCTCACAAGCAATTACCTTTGCTGTGCGAAGTTCAACACCCATAAAGTCCTCAATGCCGATAGGCTCACAGGGTTCGGGCTTCTCGGGAGCCTGTGCTGCCGCCTGCTGTGCTGCAAGCTCCGCCTCAAGCTCGACAAGCTTCTTTGCCTCGTCTATTCTTGCAAAAAGAACTCGCGAGTCAGCAAGCTCCTTGCCTACCTCAAGCTTACCGAAGAGCTCCTTTGTACCGATAGTCTCATAAGAGGTAAACTCTGTGCCAAGATCGGCAAGAATTCCGTTTGCTGTTTCGGGTATAAAGGGCTTGAGCATTACAGCGCCCCAACGGATCACTTCAAGAAGATTATAAAGAACTGTTCCGAGTCTTTCCTTCTGCGCTTCGTCCTTTGCAAGCACCCAAGGTGTAGTCTCGTCTATATATTTGTTAGCTCTGCGAAGCATTGAGAATACGCACTCAAGAGCATCGGAGATCTTATATTCGTCCATATTCTTGATAAGACCGTCATAAGCCTCCACACAAGCCGCTATCAGCTCATTATCAAGCTCTGCCTTGCAGGTAGGAGCCTGAACAAGCTTGCCAAAATATTTCTTGTCCATATCAAAGGTACGCTTTACAAGGTTACCAAGATTGTTTACAAGATCAGAATTGAAGCGATTAATAACGGCATCATATGTGATAGAGCCATCAGAGTTATAGGGCATCTCAACGAGAGCATAATATCTCACGCCGTCAACACCGAAATGCTCTGCAAGCTTATCCGCATAGATAACATTTCCCTTGGACTTTGACATCTTATCAACACCGAAGTTGAACCAAGGATGTCCAAACACCTTCTTTGGCAACGGAAGTCCAAGCGCCATAAGAAATATAGGCCAATAAATAGTGTGGAAGCGAAGGATATCCTTGCCGATTATATGCACATCGCAGGGCCAGTATTTCTTAAATCTTTCTGACTGCTCCTCATAGCTCTTATCAGGGTCATAGCCGAGCGCAGTGATATAGTTTGAAAGCGCATCAAGCCAGACATAAGTAACATGTCTCTCATCAAAATCAACGGGTATTCCCCACTTAAAGGAGGTTCTTGAAACGCAGAGATCCTGAAGTCCTGCCTTGAGAAAGTTATTTACCATCTCCTTCTTGCGGGACTCGGGCTCAATAAAGTCGGGATTATCCTCAATGTGCTTTATAAGGCGGTCAACATACTTGTTCATGTTGAAGAAGTATGCCTCCTCCCTTGCCTGCTCAACGGGGCGGCCACAGTCGGGGCACTTCCCGTCTACTGCCTGTGTATCGGTAAAGAAGGACTCACAAGGGGTACAGTACCAGCCCTCATAATATCCCTTATAGATATCACCCTGATTGTAAAATCTCGTAAACATTTTTCTTACCGTATCAACATGGTAATCGTCGGTAGTACGGATAAAATGGTCATACGAGGAGTTCATAAGATCCCAGATGTCTTTTATCTCGCCAGCCACGCCATCAACATATGCCTTCGGGGTAATGCCCGCCTCATTTGCGAGGTTTTCTATCTTCTGTCCGTGCTCGTCTGTTCCCGTACAGAAGAAAACATCGTATCCCCTCTCTCTCTTATATCTTGCAACAGCATCGGCCATTATCACCTCATAGGTATTTCCAAAATGAGGCTTTCTTGAAGCGTATGCTATCGCCGTTGTCAAATAAAACTTTTCTTTCATATCTTTCTCCATTCCGTCAAATGAGACTTAAATGTATTTTTCTTAAATTTCTTCGCGTAACAGCTTGTTTACAAGCACAAAATATGTGACAAGCATTCGCGGTGCCGCGAGGAGCACAAAATAAACTCCGAGAGTCAAAACTGAGAGGATTGCATGAGGCAAAAGCTTCAACATCTCACGCACGATAATTGCATGCTTCCCTTGTGTGCGAACAACCGACTCGCTAATCGCTTTCTTTATTTTCATTCCCCTAAAGGTGAATTCCGAGACAAAGAATAAATAAGACGAAGCATAAAGCGATACCGCAAGTGCAAGCAGGATAAGGCACAGCATAAATATAACTACTGCCAATAGAATGGCAACGGAAATATCTCCAAGATATTCAATCACCGCACAGGTGACCGCAATACCGCCTACTGTAGCGAATATCGGGAGTGCCACCGTTATAACGGTTACAGCACCGAGCATTATTGCCCGCCAGAAAAGTCTTGGCATTCGGAAGGGGGCAAGTATCTCCACAAGAGTGGGGTGCGTACCGCGCACAAGCTTTGCCGAAAACAGGAGAACTCCCGAAATGATCGGCATACTTATGAAAACGAGAACGGCAATGATTGTCAGAAGCTCTAAAACAGCAGCGAAATCGGAAATCATTATCTCCCCGTGTTCATCAAATACAGGCGCCCCAAAAAGAAGAGGTAGACTTGAAAGAAATATTGGCAGCATCGCAGCAACAACACTTATTATCACACCAAGCACAAGACGCAGATGATTTCCGTCAATAGAAAGTATGCGTTTTGACACAGCGCGGACCGAATTTTTCCTTGAGACAAGCAATGCATCGGTAATTTTGCAATTTCCGTTCAAAATATCTCCTCCTTTTCAAAAAATTATCCATACATAGTATATTATAGCAAAAACACATTAAATTTACAAGAGGTATCTAAAATAAAAAGCGAGTTTTGATACCATTATTTTGCTTATTAACGCAAAATTTAATTTGAATTGACAAAAATTCAAAAAACTATTGTAAATGATTATCTCTTGTGTTATATTTTATTTATTACTTTATTGTCAAGGAGACTTTAAAAATGACAAAATCAAAAAAGATATCCTTGCTCGTCTCTATCATAGTCATTATCGGGCTTATGATTTATGCGAGCATTTCGGGTGGTGCAAATGCCACCGTTGACTGTCCCGATTGCGAAGGACTTACTACGCTTCTTTGTGAGACCTGTAGCGGTGAAGGAGCAGTGCGCGGTTCTCTTTGGGCGCTTCTTCCTCCCCTGATTGCAATAGGACTTGCACTTATTACAAAAGAGGTATACAGCTCGCTCTTTATCGGTATTATTTCGGGTGGTTTGCTTGCATCTAACTTCTCCCCTCTTGGAACAGTTGATGCAGTCATTTCATCGGGAATCGTTTCAGCGGTTGCTGACAGCGCAGGAATATTCGTATTCCTCGTTGAGCTTGGCATAATCGTTGTTCTTATCAATAAGGCAGGTGGCTCTGCGGCATTTGGAAACTGGGCAAAGAAACATATAAAGACACGCGTTGGTGCTATACTTGCTACCTTTGCGCTTGGAGTTCTTATCTTCGTTGATGATTACTTTAACTGTCTTACCGTCGGCTCTGTTATGCGTCCCGTTACAGACGCGAAGAAAATTTCCCGTGCAAAGCTTTCTTATATAATAGACGCAACCGCGGCTCCCATTTGTATGATAGCTCCAATCTCAAGCTGGGCGGCGGCTGTTGCAAGCTACGCGGAGGACGATCAGGGACTCAAGCTCTTTATTGAAGCCATTCCCTATAATTTCTACTCCCTCCTTACTATTGTGTTTATAGTCGCTATTACTCTTATGAAGTTTGACTACGGCTCAATGAAGCTTCACGAGCTCAATGCAATAGAAAATGGCGATCTCTATACAAGCGGAGAGAAAAACGAGCCAGCAGAGGTCATTCCATCTATAAAGGGTAAGGTAATTGACCTTGTATTCCCCATTATTGCACTTATCGTTTGCTGTGTATTCGGTCTTGTTTATGTTGGTGGAATTTTTGATGGTGCTTCCTTTGTTGATTCCTTTGCAAACACAGATGCTACGGTAGGTCTGCCTTGGGGCGGTCTTATGGCACTTATCATTATCCTTATTTATATGCTCTGCCGCAAGGTAATGACTCTTAAAGAGTCTATGGAGTGCGTTCCCGCGGGATTTGTTGCAATGGTTCCCGCAATACTCATTCTCACCTTTGCTACAGCCCTCAAGAACATGACAGGACTACTTGGTGCAAAGTACTTTGTAGGCGATGTTATGGCAGGTCAGGCAGAGGCTCTTGGAATTTTCCTGCCCGCTATTATCTTCGTTGTAGCTTGTATACTCGCCTTTGCAACAGGAACATCGTGGGGTACATTTGGAATCCTTATTCCTATCGTTACTGCTATCTTCCCTGCTGACAGCACACTTCTTATCATCGGTATGTCTGCATGCCTTGCAGGCGCTGTTTGTGGCGACCACTGCTCTCCCATCTCCGACACCACCATCATGTCATCTGCTGGCGGTCAGTGCAACCACCTCAACCATGTTTCAACACAGATTCCTTATGCAATCACGGTGGCAGTCATTTCCTTTGTAATGTACCTCATCGCAGGACTCGTTCAGAACGCTATAATCTCACTCGCTATCGGTATCGTTCTCACGGTTGCTACCCTTTTCGTTATCCGCACGATTAAAAATAAAAAGAAAGTGTAGGCATTTAAGGGACTGTTGCATAAAAAACAACAGTCCCTTTTTGGTTTTATAATGAATACATATATTGAAAAACTAAAAATACAAAACAAAATATACAGTGATGATTTGTACCTCATTGATGGCGCAATGGGGGCAACCGTCATTTCCTCAAGATGCGGTGCAGGCGGACTTGATCTCGGCGATTCTCTTTTAAAGATCCTTGATGTTGAGGAGGCAGACAAACTCCAAAAATATCTCACGAGCTTCTCCGCCGAGCCTTTTACGCTCAAAACCACCCTTGGAGATGCTACAGTTTACGGAGCTACCTACCCCTCGTCGCTCCTTTTCGTTGTTAGATTTCAAAGAAGCGAACATAACAATGATGAGGACTATCCTTCTTTATTATCAGCTCTCTGCGATCCTAAAAGATTTCTTTGCGGCTTTGATGAATTTTCGGGTGAGAGAATGCTTGAGGAGGCAGAGCTTCTTTCATTGCTTTGTGGTTGTCCACTTGATATATCGCTCAAAAACAACTTTGTTTACGAGGAAGAGCCTACCGCCGAGCTTGATTTCGCTCTCTATGTCGCCTTTGTTACAGCGCTTTTACTCTATGCACGAAAAGAGGCAAAGGAGCGCTGTGCAAAGCTTAATATAGAAATAAACGAAAAAAGCCCCCTTGTGAGCCTTTCACTTGAGCCAATGAGTAGCCCGGAAAGGACACCGAGAGAGCTTTTATCCCTACTGTCTATAGCAGAGCGTCTCAATATTCAATTTTATACCGCAAGTGAGAATGGCATTCTGACTGTATCATTCTCACCCTTGAGAAAGGATTGGTCACTGCTTGGGATCAAGGCAAACCGTATAAAGTTTGATTTCTCGGGCGCTGACACCATCAATTACGGGGAGAACGAGGCTTAAAATATTGATAAAGATTACAGGGTATCATACCATTGTATAGCTTTCTCACCTTGTCGGCGCGGCGACCATAGAGCCTCTCAAAATTCTCGCACGAGGTTATAATATAGATCTGCCACGGCTCAAGTGCTGCAAAAACAGGGCCAAGCTCACGATAAAGCTTCTCTGCATCTCTACCGTCAAGCAAACGCTCACCATAGGGTGGATTACACACCACCGTTCCGCGTCTGTCAAGCTTGTCTATCGTGCGTGCATCCTTTACAAAAAATTTAATATTCCCGTCAACTCCTGCACGAATTGCATTTTGCTTTGCAAATTCAAGCACCTCCGGGTCAATGTCAGAGGCGTATATCTCGAAATTTCTCTCGCTTGAAATTTTCGAGCGCGCCTCTTTTCTTTCCTTTTCCCACATCTCACTTGGAAATGCTGCAAACCCCTCTGCTGCAAAGCTTCGGTTAAGTCCCGGTGCGATATTGGCAAGTATCTGTGCCGCTTCAATAGCTATAGTTCCTGAACCACAGAAGGGGTCCCAAAAAAGAACATCCTCGCGTGGGCGGGCCATCGTCGCGATAGCTGCCGCAAGTGTCTCTCGCATAGGGGCTGCGCCTGCAGCAGGTCGGTATCCGCGCTTATGAAGCGCCGTTCCCGAGGTGTCTATCATAAGTGTTGCAATATCCTTGAAGATAAAAAACTCTATCTGATATTTTACACCGCTTTCCTCAAACCACTTAACTCCGTATTTAGACGACAATCTGTTCACAACAGCCTTTTTCACAATACTCTGGCAATCGGGAAGCGAGTAAAGCTTGCTTTTTATTGCGTGTCCCTTTACAGGAAAGGCATCGGTCATGCCGATATATCTCTCCCACTCAAGTGCCTTTGTGCCCTCAAAAAGCTCCTCAAAGCTCTCCGCACGAAAGTCACCGAGCTTTATAAAAACTCTCTCGGCAAAACGAAGATTTATATTTGCCCTCGGCACAGCCGCCATATCACCCTCAAAGGTAACTCTGCCATCTATCGTCTCTATTCTTTTATAGCCAAGTCTGTCAATTTCTTCACCAAGAAGTCTCTCAAGCCCGAAAAGACAGGTTGCCACAAGTTGAATTTTTTCCATATCCACCTCAAAAAATAAGGGTGTTGCAACGCAACACCCTTTTTATTTGGCTTACGCCTTGTTTACAGAACCAAAGAGCTCCATCTTCTCCTTAACGGTAGCCTTGATAGCTTCGTAACCGGGAGCATTGATCTTTCTGGGGTCAAAGCCCTTACCAACAAGGTCCTTACCCTCCTCAAAATACTTGCGAACAGCTGCAGCATAAGCGAGCTGGCACTCTGTATTTACATTGATCTTTGCAACACCGAGAGAAATAGCCTTCTTTATCATATCAGCAGGGATTCCTGTACCGCCGTGAAGAACGAGAGGCATATCGCCTGTCTTCTGCTGGATAGCATCAAGAGTATCAAAGGAAAGTCCTGCCCAGTTTGCAGGGTACTTACCGTGAATGTTACCGATACCTGCAGCGAGCATTGTAACGCCGAGGTCGGCGATCATCTTGCACTCGTCGGGATCTGCACACTCACCCATACCAACGACTCCGTCCTCTTCACCGCCGATAGCTCCTACCTCTGCCTCAAGTGACATACCCTTCTCCTCGCAGATAGCAACGAGCTCCTTAGTCTTTGCTACGTTCTCCTCGATCGGATAGTGGGAACCGTCGAACATGATAGACGAGAAGCCTGCGTCGATGCACTTGTAGCAAGCCTCGTAAGTTCCGTGGTCAAGGTGAATTGCTACGGGAACGGTGATACCAAGATCCTTGATCATACCGTTAACCATACCAACGATAGCGTTATAACCGCACATATACTTACCTGCACCCTCGGAAACACCGAGAATTACAGGGGAGTTGCACTCCTGTGCTGTGAGAAGTATTGCCTTTGTCCACTCAAGGTTATTGATATTGAACTGTCCTACGGCATACTTACCTGCCTTTGCTTTTGTAAGCATTTCCTTTGCTGAAACCAACATTTTTATATCTCCTTACTTTAGTAAAAATATTATCGAGTTTATTATACAACACAGACTAAAAAAATGCAAGAGAAAAACTCAAAAAAGTAAAACTATTTGCAATTTATCATTTGCGTGTCCAATCACATCCCACATAGGTTGAAACCATATATTCAGCATTCTTGGAAGCGTCCTGAAGATCAGCAGCTGTAAGGGTTGCGGTGCCTCGTTCATTATCGATAACACCCTCAAGATTCCAGGTTTTAGAAGATGCGAAGGTTACACTTTTCAGCCCAACACAATATGCAAAGGCATGCGATCCAATACTCTTGAGAGATGCAGGAAGCTCTATGGTAGCTAATTTGGTTCCGGCAAATGCCTGAACTCCAATGTACTCAAGCTTACTATTATCGGCAAATGTCACACCTTCAAGACGGGGGTTGTCAAACGCGGAAGAGCATATGAAAACGATATTGCTTGGAACTTCTATGTTTTTATAGCTACCCCAGTTTACATGAGAACCAATAAATCTTGTCTTGTCTGAAATTGTATAGCCTTCTCTCGAGTTTATTCCTATGACATCCAGATACAAATAAGGATTGTCGGAATTTCCAAGATATCTGCAGTTAGACTCTGTGGTATAGTTAATAGCTTCACAATCCTTAAATATTTCCATACCGATAAATGTAAGACTGTTCGGAAGCACTATGTCACTCAAACTAGTACAGTTTTCAAAAGCATAGTTGTTAATGTATGTAACAGAGTTTGGAAGCTCTACACTTGTAAGCTTGGTGCAATTGAAGAATGCATACTCACCAATTCTTTCAACACTACCGTCGTTTGGCACTATACTGTCATTGAAGCCTTTAATCAATGTCTTGCTGTCTTTTTCAATCAAACAATTATTCTTAACATAATATTTGGTGTTTTTGCTATCAACCGTAATACCTCCACAGCGAGATACGGCAAATGCGGCCTCCGATATATCGGTAACGCTTGCGGGGATATATATAACATTGCTGAATTTACAATCCTTAAAAGCAAAGCGACCGATGCTCTCAAGCTTACTGTCTTCCGCGAAGATCAACTCATCAATCATTTGACAACGCTGGAATGCCGCCGCTTCTATGTACTTGACGCTGGAGGGAATATTTATAACTTGAAGCTTTGTACAATACGTAAAGGCACCGGAGCCAATAAGCTCAAGCTTACTGTTTTCCGCAAATTCCACCGTTTCAAGGTAAGAACAATTTCCAAACGCCATATTTTCAATTCTTACAAGACTTGCGGGAAGATTTAATTTTCTAAAACCACTCCTGTAAAATGCAAGTTGTCCAATAGTCTCAAGCTGACAATCCTCTGCAAGGTTCAGATAAAGAAGGCCAGCACACTGCTCAAAGGCATAGGCGCCGATAGTTTTAACACTGCTCGGTATATCTATAGAAATGAGCTTAACACACATATTGAAAGCATACTCTCCAATACTTGTTATGGTATCAGGAAGCTTAACTTTAGAAAGCTGTGAACAGTGTGCAAACGCGTAATTACTTATAGATGTAATCTTGCTTCCCTCCTCAAAGATCGCACTCTCAAGCAAGACACAATTTTTGAAGGCATTTTCTCCGATACTCTTAACGCTACTCGGAATATTTATCTTAAGGAGATATGCGCAAGCAAGGAAAGCAGAATCGCCAATAGTCTCAAGACGGCTATTTTCTTCAAAAATGATCTC
The DNA here is from genome assembly GCA_045656985.1 of Eubacteriales bacterium. Classification (GTDB taxonomy): domain Bacteria; phylum Bacillota; class Clostridia; order Oscillospirales; family CAG-272; genus HGM12713. Next base: position 17,241 of record JAZOSH010000059.1, read on the forward strand.
ATCAACAAGACAATTTTCAAACGCATTGTTTTCAATGGTCTTAATGGTATTTCCTATTCTTATAACATCAGGAAATGTGCGATTATAAAATGCCTTTTCCTTTATAACTGTAACGGGAAGGTCATTATAATAGTTTATGATTACCTCGTCATCTGCGCAGTCTCCCAAGCTAACAAGTGTATAGCTCTTTTCATCCGCATTGAGCTCAAACTTAAGTCCATTGCTGCTCTTAAATGTTTCGCCACACTTTGTGCATACCCCGTCCTTCACATGATGCTCGGGTGTTTCTTCTTCCTCGGGCTCAGTATCCTCTGGCGCTGTGCTGTCAGCGCTCTCCTCGCTACCATCGGTAGCAGGAGTATCAGTACCAGGGGTATCGTCACCCGAACCACCGTCAGACGGAGCATCACCATTTGTGCTGCTATCATTCGTAATGTCGTTATTTGTGTCATCCGGCACATTGTTGTCAATCACATCATCGGTCTTGCCGTCTTCGTTTCCGGAAGTAGTTCCACAACCAGCGAAGAATGCCATAGAGGCAATAAGAATGAGTGCAACAATTGGAAGGAATAATTTTCTCATACAGTAGATCTCCTTTTCGGTCAATTAAAATTTGTTTTGCAACTGCCTTTTATTGTAGCACACATTCCAGAATTTATCAATAGATATTCAGATTTTTAAGAAAAAAAGGCAAACGCGATGCGTTTGCCTTAATTTTCAAGTTTAAATTAGTTGTTGCCACCAGCGAGCTTTGCGATCTCTTCTGCGAAGTTCTCTTCTCTCTTCTGGATGCCCTCGCCCTTCTCAAATCTCTCGAAGGAAACGATCTTGAGCTCAGCGCCGAGCTCCTTAGCGGTCTTCTCAACATACTTGCCAACCTTGAGGTCGTCGTCCTTGATGTAGTCCATATCAAGGAGACAGTTGTTCTCATAGAACTTGCCAAGCTTACCGATAACCATCTTCTCAAGAATGTTCTGGGGCTTGCCAGCGTTCTTGGGATCGTTAGCCATCTGAGCAAGAATGATCTGCTTCTCATCCTCAAGAACGGATGCAGGAACAGACTCTCTGTCAAGGTAAGGAGTGGTGAACGCGCCGATCTGAAGAGCGATGTTCTTCATGAATGCTACGAACTCTTCCTTAGCTGCAACAGCCTCGTCAGCCTCAAAGCTTACAACAACACCGATAGTGCCGGCGCCGTGAATGTAAGTGCTTGTGATGCCCTCTGCGATAGCAAAGCGGCGGATGCTGAGCTTCTCACCGATAACGAAGATCATTTCCTTGAGCTTTGCGTCAACGGTTGCGCTTCCGTCAATGTAGGTAGATGCCATAAGAGCATCAACGTCAGCGGGCTTGTTAGCGATAATGGTCTGGAGGAGTGCCTTTACGAACTCCTTGAACTTCTCGTTCTTAGCAACGAAGTCAGTCTCAGAGTTAACCTCGATCATAGCAGCAGTCTTACCGTCCTCGGTAACCATGATGTCAACGACACCCTCTGCAGCAATTCTGTCCTGCTTCTTAGCAGCAACGGACAGGCCCTTCTCACGAAGGATCTTCTTAGCAGCCTCGAAGTCGCCATCAGCTTCTACGAGAGCCTT
>JAZOSH010000060.1:0-8441 GCA_045656985.1 Eubacteriales bacterium
ACGCAAGAAGTAGTCTTTCCTACGCCGCCCTTTTGGTTGGCAAAAGAAATAATCTTTCCCATTTTTTGTTTCCTCCTAATATATTTTAGAGATAATTTGCTACAATCGCGGCAAATAAATAGTCTTGCATTAATTATAGCACACAAGAAGGCAAAAATCAATAGATTTGCCCAACATTTAAGCAAAATTTCTCAATTTGTTTCATGTGAAACAGCATTTAAAGTAAGACGGGTGTTTCACATAAAACACCTTTTTCGTTTCTAATGTTTCACATGAAACAAAACCGGCTGTCTGTTTCATGTGAAACATTTATGATTTGCATATACTTATCAAGACCTCAACTTCTTTTTCCTTGTCGCTAACACTTATTCTGGCATCTCTGCCGCTCTTTTTTAGCTCCTCAACTCTGTGATTAAAGAAGTTGATCGCCTCGTTTGCCGCCTTTTCTTCGCAAAAAGCGACCATATATACATCTTTTTCGTGTTTTGATGCCTTTTTTGCCGTGACAGGATGCAGCCCCGGCGGCTCAATTTTAAGCAACTCTTCTATGTATTGCTCGGCACGCGCGACATTGAAGCCCTGTTCGGATATCGCTTTGATTGTTTCAATCCGAATGGCTCGGTCACAAATTTTGAGAAGCGCTCTTGCATGTCTTTCTGTCAAGCCAAGCTCTACTATCAAGCGTTGTTCTTCGTAAGATAGCTTTAAAAGCCTTATCTTATTTGCGACCGCCGATTGGCTCAAAGAAACTCTACGCGCAACCTCTTCCTGAGTCATTGAGTAATTATCAATAAGCCGTCTGAATCCGTAGGCTTCCTCAAACATATTAAGATCCTCGCGCAAAAGATTCTCGATTATGGCAAGTTCCGCAGAAAGACGCTCGTCGGCTTCAACAATTATGCAGGGAACACTTGAATATCCGAGCAATTTTGCAGCTCGCAGTCGTCTTTCTCCGGCAACAAGCTCATACTGATACGGCGACTCGTCGCAGCTTCTAACGGTAAGTGGTTGAAGGATCCCATACCTTCTGATCGAATCGGCAAGTCTTATAATTGAATTTGTATCAAACTCAACTCTTGGCTGGGCTCTGTTAGGTCTTATATTATCTATGTTTATCTGGATTATTACAGACGTTATGTCCTTGTCTGCGCTCTCTTTGAATTTTCTTGTGCGCTTTAATTCTTTCATTTAATATTTCCCTTTCTTTTTCGTTATTTATCTATATTATATATCATAGAAGGGGAATATTTTGGCGCATTGTGTAGACAATTCAAAAAAAAGAAAAGCCGCTTAAAGCGGCTTTTTTGCAATCTTTGAATATACCCTTGGATAAAGCACAGGGGTCTTGCGCACCTTTTTGATTATTATGAGGCAGCGCTTGTCGGACGAGTCATTGTCCGACTTCAGCTCCTTGTACACGGTCTTATAAAATTCTCCCCCGCATTTTTCTATAGCAGAGAGCGACGCAGCTATCTCCTCTTCGGCATTCTGCGCTTTCATTGCCACAAATACACCTCCAACCTTAACAAAGGGCAAGCAGAGCTCACAAAGCACAGGTAGCGACGCAACCGCACGGGCCGTGGCAACATCAAAGGTTTCTCTATAGTTCTCAAGATGAGCGAGATCCTCGGCGCGAGCAGAGAGTGCCTCTATATTGTTTAAATGAAGCTTTTTTGCAGTAGAATTTACATAATTTACCTTTTTCGCAGTACTGTCAACGCCCAGCAACGAGAGATCGTCACGGCAAACAGCAAGAGGCAGAGAGGGGAAGCCCGCACCGCATCCTATATCTATTACTCTTGCACCCTCGGGGAGCTGCGGCAAGAGCATAAGCGAATCAATGAAGTGCTTGAGCACCACCTCGCGTTCGTCCTTGATCGCAGTAAGATTGTGGATCTTGTTTGCTTCGGCAAGGCAGACGCCAAGCTCATACAACCCTTTGATTGCTTTCTCATCGCTTACATCAACGCCATTGAGCGAAGCGAGCAAAGCAAAGGTCTCAAAAAATTCTTTCTGTTCCATATTTAATCCTTATAAATGTATTGTGGTGAATTCGTTCTGCGTTTTAGGTATTTTTTCGGTCGCGGTGGGGAGTTGCCCCATTTCTGTCCCATATAATTTCCATTATTCTGTATTAACTGTCGAAACGAAGAAACCGTTTTACAGCGCATGGTGCTTGATAAAGTGTATTTCTATTACAAACACCCGAATATCTTTTCATAAGACACACATGTTTTTATATATTGTGGTGAAGTTTACCCTATTTATTTTAATTTTGTTTGCTTTTCGGAAATTGTGTGGTGAATCCGCCCTATAAATCAGTTGATTCCAAAGTATATCAACAAAACTGAAATGTCTGCAGGGTTTACACCGCTTATTCTTGATGCCTGACCTATTGAAGCCGGCTTTATCTTATTTAACTTTTGTGCGGCCTCAAGACGAAGTCCCTTTACAAGCGAGTAATCCATATCGGCGGGCAATGCCTTTGCTTCAAGGCGCGCGTGGCGCGCGACTTCGCTTTCCTGTCGCTTAATGTATCCCGCATATTTTATGCCCACCTCAACGCTTGTTATAACGCGAGGAGAAAGCAGAGGGCGCTCACTATCAATCCGAGCAAGGTCCTTATAGCTTATCTCGGGACGGCGCAAGAGGTCAGCGAGAGATGAGCCGCTTGCAAGCGGCGTCGCGCCAAGCTCCTCAAGGAGAGGATTTGCGCGGGTGGGAGAAATATAGGTTGCTTCAAGTCGTTCCTTTTCAGCATCAATTGCCGCCATCTTTTCCTTGAAGCGCATATATCTATCCTTGCTCACAAGGCCTGCCGCATAGCCTTTTTCTGTAAGGCGTGCATCGGCATTATCCTGTCGCAGAAGAAGTCTGTATTCCGAGCGCGAGGTCATCATACGGTAAGGCTCATTCGTGCCCTTTGTGACAAGGTCATCTATAAGCGTTCCGATATAACTCTCTCGGCGTGAAAGCACAAGGGGATCCATTCCGCGAAGTGCAAGGGAAGCATTAAGTCCTGCAACAAGGCCCTGTGCCGCCGCCTCCTCATAGCCCGAGGTTCCGTTAAACTGCCCTGCGCCAAAAAGGCCGCGAATGCTCTTGAATTCAAGGGTCGGGAGAAGCTGTGTGGGGTCGGCGCAATCGTATTCGATCGCATACGCGTAGCGCATGATCTCGGCACTGCCAAAGCCCTTGAGAGATGCAAGCATCTTATGCTGAACATCAACGGGCAACGAGGTTGAAAAGCCCTGAATATACATCTCCTCGTTTTCCTCGCCCATGGGCTCAACAAAGAGCTGATGACGCTCCTTGTCGGCAAAGCGCACTATCTTATCCTCAATTGACGGGCAGTAGCGCGGGCCTGTACCGTGAATGTTTCCCGAATACATCGCCGAGCGATAGAGATTTTCCTTAATTATCTCATGTGTTTCTGCATTGGTATATACCACATGACAGGGTGTTTGCGAAAGTCCGTCAAAAAATGTGTCGGGAGTGTCGGAAGAGTAGGGAGTTATCGGCTCCTCACCCTCCTGAATATCAAGCCCCGAAAAATCTATCGTTGAGCGCTTGACGCGCGCGGGTGTTCCTGTTTTAAAGCGCATAAGCGCAATTCCTTTGTCAGAAAGTGCTTGCGAGAGCCCCTTTGCGGGCAAAAACCCATCGGGACCGCTTTCCTGTGTTTTGTCACCAACAAAAATCGTGCTCTCAAGGTATGTTCCCGTACAAATTATAGCCGCGCGGCACTCCCAGCGCTGACCGAGCGAGGTAATTACAGCCGCAATTGCGCCGTTTTCCTCCTCAATATCAACAATTTCCGCCTGAACGAGACGAAGATTTTCGGTCATCTCAAGGGTATGCTTCATTATAGCATGGTATTTTCTTCTGTCAGCCTGAATTCGCTTTGAGTGCACCGCCGCACCCTTACCAAGGTTGAGCGTGCGCGACTGCATAGTGACAAGGTCAGCCGCCCTTCCCATCTCGCCGCCAAGGGCATCTATCTCATAGACGAGATGTCCCTTACCAGTGCCGCCGATAGAGGGGTTGCAGGGCATATTGGCTATAGAGTCAAGTGACATAGTGAAAAGAACGGTATCAATGCCCGTCCTCGCTGCGGCAAGCGCCGCCTCTATTCCTGCGTGTCCAGCGCCAATTACGGCGATCTGTGTTGATTGTGTCATGGTGTTTTATTCGGAAAAACTTTTTAAAAATCTTTTCCGAACCCTTTCAAAAACTTTCAGTAGTAGGTTAATTGCTTTGCAGAAGGTCTTGCCGAGTGGGTTTTATCTCAAAATTCTGCCGCTGTAAGCTTTATAATAAGTGAAATATCATCGGGCTGGACCTTTGCGTCGTGCGCCGCGCGATTGCGGCGTATAGCACCGCACTTTTCGCACTTGTGGATGATTATATACCCCTTCTTCGCATCAGGCAGAGCCTTTACGGGGCGAAGTCTGCCACGGCAGTCCTCGGCTCTGTCACCCGGATTTATATCAACATGGAGTGACCAGAGGCAAAAAGGGCAATGATTGCGCGAGCTGTAACCAAGAGGGAGCACCTCGCGGCCGCAGTTCTCGCAAATGAAGGTATCGTCATTTTTTGTAAATCTTTTTTGTTCCATTGCAAGCCTCTTATCTCGTAGCCCTCTCGGCAAGCTCTCCGAGAAAGGCCTCAAAAGCCACGCCCTCACGCAGAGGGGTATCAAACTGTGACGAATATTCCATCACGCGCCCCACAAAGTCGGAGGCATATACTAATGACGGGTAGAAATCCTCTCCCGAGAGCAGTCTGCCAAGCAGCAGGGAGGCGAAAAGGTCTCCCGTGCCGGGGTATGAGCGCTTGATGCGCTTGACGGTATAAAAATACTCGTCTCCCGTCTCGGCTTGGTAGCCGTAGGTAGCAAAGCTATCATTTTCGTAGGGAATTCCTGTAATAACTATCTTTTTGTTGCCAAAATCTCGCATAGACTCGCAAAGCGAGCGCGCAACAAGCAGCGCCTCGTCATGGGTACACGATGAGGTATCTCTATATTCACGGCCGGCAAGGAAAAATGCCTCTGTGAGATTTGGAGTAATGATATCCGCTCTGTGACATAGCCGCTTCATTCCGCGCATAAGCTCATCGGTATATGTGGAATAAAGCTTTCCGTCATCTCCCATAACAGGGTCAACAAACACAAGCGACGCGCCCGAGGAGAAGCTGTCTATATATTTTTCAACCTCGTCTATCTGCGCCTCGCTTCCGAGAAAGCCCGAATATATCGCGTCAAAGGTAAGCCCGAGCGCGCCAAAATGCTCCTCTATCTTATCCATCGATGAGGTGAGGTCAAGAAAATGCATATTCTCAAAGCCGCCCGTGTGTGTGGAGAGAAGTGCTGTCGGCACGGGCACCGCCTGATAACCCATAGCCGAGAGCACAGGCAATATCACGGTGAGCGCACATCTACCAAAGCAGGAAAGGTCATGTATGGCGCATATTCTTCTCGGCGCACGCGCCTCTTTTATCTGTGCCATCTCTTACTCCTTGCTTCTTGCCGCCTCAAGCGCCGCAATGTCGGCGTCGGTAAGCGAGAATTTTTCTGTTGAGGTTATGTAATCGTAAAGGCAGAGAGTACCGTATGCCTCTCTTTGATAATCAATATCCTCGGCATAATATATATCGGCAAAAACTGCGATAAGTGTTTCACTCTCAACAAGCTCGGAGAGTGAGAGCTCGCCAAGCTCAAAAACGCAAAGGCGATAGTTGTAAAGTCCCTTCTCGGCAGAGCTTACTGCAGTCGGGAAAAGTCTTATCTCCTCGGTAGAGCCGCCCTCGCCTGTAAGGTTGTCGTCCTTGTTTTCGGGGGTGAGGTCACGCACGATAACGATTGAAAAATCATAGTTGTCATCCTCGCGTGCAGGGGGCTCGGCGAGTCCGTAGTCCTCTTGCGTTGCACGCAGGGTACTGTTATTGTATCGGAAAAGCACCTGTATCTGATTTGCCGAGGGAATAAAGGTAGTCCTCTCGGTTGAAAAATATCCGTAGTTGCGCTCGGTGCTTGTTATAGAGCGCTGTCCCTGAATGAATGCGTCCGAAAGAGAGGGGTCTGCCTCATACGCGGCAACAAGGGCGGCGTTCGGCATAAGGGGCTCCATCTCGTCGGGAAGCGCCACCGAGAAAAAGGCGCGCCAGACAAGAAAGCCTATTACCGAAAAGACAAATACGGTAAAAATTATTTTAACTGCCAACCAAAGAAGTCTGAAAGTTCTCTTGACTCTTGACATCTTTTCTCCTTTTTTGTATAATGAATTTACAGTATATTATACCACTTATTTCACAACAGTTCAAGACATATGCGAAAATTTTGCCGAAAGGAATGCCCATGTACAGATACACCCCAAAAAAGACCAACAAGACAGCCGAGAGGCTTGTTATTATCCTCTTTCTTGCCGCCGCACTTCTGCTTGCCCTGCCTGCCGCTCTCGGCGAGATAAGCTATGCGGGATTTATTCAGGTGGCGGGTGTCGGCGCTATCGTTGCTGCACTTGCGATACTCACAAAATACATCATGAAAAGCTTTACCTACGAGATAACCGAGGGCGATAGGGAGGGTGAATATGACCTCGCCGTATCGGAGCACGAGGGAAGCAGAACGGTCACAGTCTGCCGCGTTGCGCTTTCAAGCATTGAAGATGCGGTCATTGAGACAGAGGAGAATGTCGAGGAGCTCCGCGCAAGGCGCGCGGGCAGAAAGTGCTTCACCTATTTCGTTGAGATGTCCCCAAGGAATGTTTGCTGGGTATTTGTCACCGAGTGCGGAGAGCCGCTCCTTCTCAAGCTCACACCCGACGACAAGCTCTTCGCAATTCTTAAAAATCGCGGAATGGCGTGAGATAGGCAGGCTTCTGCATACAGCCAAAATTTTATTTGTTTACAAAAAAGTATAGAAATCTCATAAAGCTTCTGATATAATAGAAGCCTAAGAAAATCTGAAAGGACAGATAACGATGAAAAACACAAGAAAATTCAAGCTCCTCGCGCTTCTTGCGCTCACCGTGGCGCTCGTTATGGCATTTTCTGCCTGCGGCGCGCAGGGAAACACCTCGGCAAAGAGTGCTGACGGCGAATGGGGCGAAAATATAAGCTGGGCCTATTCTGCAGACACAAAGACCCTCACAATCTCGGGAAAGGGCGACATGAAGACCATTGAATCGACAAGCGATATTCCTTGGTCAGCAGCGGCAATAAGTGCCGAGAAGATCGTTGTGGGTGATGGCATCACCTCTATATCCGACCTCGCCTTCTATGGCTTTAAGGCGGCAAAGACAGCCGAGCTTCCCGAAGGCCTTCAGTCTATCGGCGGCAAAGCCTTTGCATTTTGCGCTTCCCTTGAGGAAATCGAGCTTCCCGCATCGCTTACCGCCATCGGCGACAGTGCATTTGAGTGGTGCTCCTCTCTCAAGAGCATAAATGTCGGCACAGGCCTTGCAAGCCTTGGCGAGCGCGCCTTTGCTTACTGCGTCGAGCTTGAGGCGGCTTATCTCTGCTCGGCAGAGCTTGAAATTATGGCAGAGACCTTCCGCGCGTGCAAGTCGCTCACAACACTCGTGCTTCACCCCTCTATCACCGAGGACAAGGTAAGCTCTGACGCCTTTGATGAGGGCTTCAGCTATTCTATGGCAAGCTTTGAGGAGTCGGCAACCGAGGAGGTCACGATAACTGTCGATTATCTTGAGTCTGTTGGCGGCGAGAAGGTCGCACCCTCGCAGACACGCGTAGTAAGACGCGGCGACAGCTATTCTATAACCTCGCCCGAGCTTGACGGATACACTGTAGACCTTTCGGTAGTTGAGGGCATTGCAACGGCAGAGAACAAGACATATACAGTCACCTACACTCTCATTCCTCTGCCCGACGACAGCGAGACAGAAAGCACTCCCGACGACACAGAGCCCGTAACAGACACTCCTGCCGATGACAGCAAGGGCCCCAATGTCTTCGCAATCGTCATACTCGTTCTTGTAGTTGCGGCGATAGGTGTTGGAGCATTCTTCCTCATTCGCTCCGAAAAGAGAGAGGCAGAGAAGCAGAAAAATCAGAACAAGGCAAAGAACAGACAGAAGAAATAATTGAGGAAATTATGAAGAACAGCTATAATGTAAATATAAAGCTCTCGGAGGACCTTCTCCGCAAGCTTCTTTATATCTCGGCGGCAGAGGGAAGAACACCTTCAAGCCAGTTCACCCTTATGCTTCGCAATACCATATCGTATTTTGAACGCACAAAGGGAAGAATTTCCGACAAGGAGCTCAAGACAATAGACATCTCGGAATACGAGCAGAAGGAATAATAAAACAACAAAAGGGCGGCGCTGCCGCCCTTTTTCTTTTAAGAGAGGTTTTGTTGGGGAGGGCGAACTCTCGCAGAGAGCCCAAGATTAAAAGTTTTGGTCGAGCTTTTTCAAA
>JAZOSH010000061.1:0-5858 GCA_045656985.1 Eubacteriales bacterium
AAGTCCGCGCTTCTCAATCTCACTTTCGCACATACGCTTCCACTGAAGCACCTGATCGTGCGTCACAGGCTCGGGAAGGCGGTTTGCCTCGTTGTTTACGTGGCTGTAATAGTAATCGTAGTAGAAATGAGGATTGAAGAACTCTATCATATAGACGTTGAGTCCTACCTTGGGGGAGAACTCGATAGTCTCAAGCATACACTGCTGAGATTCCGAGCCCTCGTTGCACCATCCTCTGTAGCGCATATCTGCTGCCTTGTGGAATTTCACTCCCTTTATGGTCTGCATCGGGATATATTCTCCGTCAACACCGGGGTAGAGCCAACGACATCCGTTCTCGCGCAGGAAGCGGTAGACCGCCATAAGCACGCTTCGGGGGTTAGAGCCCGAAATTATACCCGCCGTGTCGGTGGTGTCAATGTGTAGAATATCGTCAAGGTCGGGGATTTCGACCTCACTCACGTCAAGTCCGAGATCCTGCATAGTACCGAGAACAAAGCCTTCGTCTACGGGGGGCTTGCCAAATGCTCGCTCTATCTTTATATCGCCGCACTCGGGCATCATCATTCTAAGATATTTCTTAAGCTCCTCTGCCGCATAGTCAACAGGGGCGCAGTCGGTTATTTTATAGATCTTATATGCCATATTATCTCCTTTATATTCCGAGGAAGCTTATCTGAACTCCCTTAAAAATTCTTTCTCTCCAAGTTCTTGTTGCAAGGTTGTGATCGTAATATCTATCGATCTCTGCCTCGTGTCTGCCAAAGCTGTCGTAGAACTTTTCTGCAAGCTCGCTTGCCGTCTCGACCTCACCCTGACACATATGGAAAAGTATCTTTGCCATATTCTCGCAGAATTCAAGATGACGGAGTGCAAGTATCATCGATACAGTAGTAACTCTATCGGGATTCTTATAATTCTTGAGAATATACTCTCTCGCCTCGTCGACAACAGCCTTTACTGCGGCAAAATTTTCTGCCATAGCGGGATTATAATAGTCGCCCTTTGCCTTATCGGCAGAGCCCACTCCTACCATATAATCAAAATTGAAGAGCTCGGTGAGCTTCTTGAGGTATCCCACAACATATTCCTTATGCTCGCCGTAAATATGCGAATAATAGTCATCAACAAGCGCATCGTAGTCACACGAGCCGTCAAAGGTAGTATTGGAATATACCCACATACAAAGTCCGTTCGGGAAGAAGCAACGCTGTGAGCCATCCTCGATCATACCCGAGAGTCCTACGTTCTGATAGGTTTTTATGTCCTTATAAATGCGCTTCGGGAAGTATGCCGAGCCTATGTCAAAATAGTGGTTCATATAGAAATGGTACTCGTAGCATATCTGGTTTCCGTGCCATTCGTTTGTCCAATCCTTAAGGTGAGCAAGACACTTGTCAAGCGTGCGAGGGCTGGGAGTTTTGTTTACCACATATTCGTCTATCTCTATTTTTTCGGGGAAGCCCGTGACCTCCTCGTTATATCTTCTTCCTATCGGAGCAAAGAGCAGAGAAAAGCGTCCGCTCTCATGAAGCTTTACCTTCTTCGGCGCCCACATAGTTTCGTTATAAGCCGCAAAAACTATTCTTGTATCAAGACCGCGACGTGTCAGCTCGTCATCTATCTCGTTGAGCATTATGACGTACCACTCGGTAGGAGAATATTTCGCGCAATTCTCGCACTCGCAACGGTTCATATTAGCATCTGCAAGCGTCACGTGCAGGTAGTCGATATTAGGCGACTTCTCTGCATACTCAACAACACTGTTAACAAGGATGGCTCTCGCCTCCTCGTTTGACATACATATATTCGTATCAAGCGTGATTCCGTTGTGGAAATACTGACGCTTGCCGTCAATAAGCGCCATTCGCTCGCGAACGTGGTCGGGAATATCGTCATTCTTAAGTCTTACCCAGCCACTCAGCTCCTTTTTGGTGCGCTCAAAGGCGTCAAACGTCCAACCGTGACCGATATCGTGGAACTGAAGTCCGCGCTTACCTATCTCCACCTCGCACATTCTCTTCCACTGAAGTACCTGCTCATAGGTCACAGGCTCAGGAAGGCGATTCTTTTCGTTATTTATGTGGCTATAATAGGCATTGTAATAAAAATAAGGGTAGAAGAACTCTATCATATAGACGTTGAGCCCGATTTTAGGCGCAAACTCAATGGTCTCAATCATACACTGCTGAGACTCAGAGCCCTCATTGCACCAACCTCTGTATCGCATGTCGGCAATCTTGTGGAACTTTACGCTGTGCACTGTCTGCATAGGAATATACTCGCCGTCAATTCCGGGGTAGAGCCAACGGCATCCGTTCTCACGCAGGAAGCGGTAGACCGCCATAAGCACGCTTCGGGGATTGCTTCCCGCAATAATTCCCGCGTTGTCTGTGGTGTCAATGTGAAGAATATCGTCAAGCTCTATGTCCTTTGCCTCGCTGGTATCGATTCCGAAATCCTGCATAAGTCCAAGAACAAATCCGTCATTCACGGGTGCCTTGCCGCACGCGCGTTCGATCTTGATGTCACCCGCCTCGGGCATCATCATTCTAAGATATTTCTTAAGCTCCTCTGCCGCATAGTCGACGGGAGCACAGTCTGTAATTTTATAAATTTTGTAAGCCATATCGGTCTCCTTTTTGGTAGCAAATATTTACAGAATCATTCTACCATACCCTGCATAGATTTTCAAGAGTAAAAATGAAGTTTTTCACCGGAAAAGATATTCTCCTCTGCGATCAGAATGACAAAGTAAATATGCAACTTAAAAGCTGTCACCCTGAACGAAGTGAAGGATCTTATTAACATAAAAGCCCCGAGGCTTACGCCTCGGGGCACTGTTTTTTTCTTATTCCTTATCAGCCTCTTCAGCCTTTGTTCCGAGGTATGAGGGAAGCTTAAGTCCCGCCATTCCGAACATCTCGTCAAGAGGAGGTACCGACTTCATCATACCCGAGATGAAGTTCGCCGTGGAGGTCTTGCCGTCTGCATTCTGACCGCCATCCCAAACGGTTACCTTGTCTATCTTGATGTTCTTGATAGCCTCGACCTGAACCTTCATGAGCTCCTCGAGCTTATCAGCGATAAGGAGCTGGAGTGCCGCATTTGAGTCACCGCCCGCAGACTGAACTATTTCAGCGAAACCTGCAGCCTGCTTCTTAAGGATCTCTTCAACGCCTCGTGCCTCTGCTTCCATCTTTGCGTAGATAGCGTCAGCTTCACCCTTTGCAATTCTACGCATTTCTTCAGCCTTTGCCTCTGCCTCGAGCTCGATCTCCTTCTTCTTTGCCTCTGCACGAACGATCACATCAGCCTCAAGAGTTGCCTGCTCCTTGTTTCGTCTTGCAATCTCGGCTGCCATCTCAGCTGCATAGGACTCCTCGAGTGCCTTAGCTGCCTGGATCTTCTCCGCTGCAGTTGCTATCTTCTGTGCCTCTGCTTCTTTTTCCTTAAGAGAAGCTTCGGACATGGCGATCTTCATCTTCGCCTCATTCTCACCCTGAATAGCCACCGAGTCTGCCTCTGCGACCTTGATTCTCTGCTCCATTCTTGCGTTTGCCTCACCGATAGAACCGTCTCTATCCTGCTCTGCAACGCTCTTCTTTGCATCGTTGATAGCCTTTGCAGCCGCCTCTTTACCGAGAGCTGCGATATAGCCCGACTCATCGCTGATGTCGGTTACATTAACATTGATAAGACGGAGACCTATCTTCTTGAGCTCTGTCTCAACATTGGAGCTTACAGCCGCAAGGAACTTGTCACGGTCTGTGTTTATCTCCTCAATATCCATCGTTGCGATGATAAGACGAAGCTGACCGAAGATGATATCCTTCGAGAGCTCCTGGATCTCGGAAAGCTGAAGTCCGAGAAGTCTCTCTGCCGCGTTCTGCATAACGCCGGGCTCTGTAGAAATACCTACGGTAAATCTTGAGGGAACATCAATACGGATGTTCTGTCTCGAAAGAGCGTTCTTGAGGTCTACCTGAATAGAAATGGGTGTAAGGTCAAGGTAGGCATAGGACTGGAATACGGGAATTACAAATTCCGCGCCACCGTGAATACACTTTGCACTGCGGTTTGTTCCGTCCTTGTTCTTACCTATAGAACCGTAAACTACCATTATCTTGTCAGAAGGACACTTCTTATATCTTGAACATACCCAAGCAAGAAATGCCACTACAACAAGAACGATTGCGGCAATAAGAAAAACGATCGTGTGATTCATAATTTTTCCTCCATTTTTATATTATTTTTTATTACTTTCTTCTAACGACAAGTGTTGTTTGACCGCTGATGCCGACAACAACTATCTCACTGCCCGTAAGAATTGCCTCTTCATCATCGGTAACTGCGTTTCGCTCAACAAATGAGCCCTGAAGCATTATCTGCACCTTGCCCTCTCCGCGTCTGGAGGAAGGAACTGTAAGATACACCTTGCCAGCCGTGCCGATAGCATTTCTGTTGTCAAGATTTCCGTCACTGCGAAGCTTGAGAGTAAGCTTCAAAAGATATGCGAGAAGCACCATCATTGCAAAGCCCGAAGCCGTAGCCACTATTGAGGTTATCCACAGTGGGACGCCAGAGCTCATCATGGCAACGCCTACCCAACCAAAGACAACGAGGAAGGCGATGATTCCTCTTACAGTGAAAATTCGAAGTCCCTCAAGGCCAAGGAAGTCGGGAGTTTCGCTTACTGTGTTGTCTCCGAAAACTCCGTCAAATTCATCTCCGTCGGGAATATCTATCTCTCCGTCAGAGATATCTACATCGTCGGGAACATCGGCATCAATATCGCCGTCGTCTCCCATTCCGATGAGCATCATTATCGTCTGTATAAGAAGCACAAGTGTTGACGGAAGTGCGATACAGTAAAATACCTGTGTTATAATGTCAAGTGAATTCCACCAATCAATCATTTGTTTATGTCCTTTCCTGAAAAATTATTCATAGTTATTTGAGTGTAGCAAGTATTTCCTCTGCCGAAACGCGAAAGCGCGATGCAGAATGTGCGTAAAGCATTACCTGAAGAATACAGACAAGCTTTTTTCTCTCGCTCTCGTCCATATCGTTCTCCATTTCTGCCACTCGCTCCGATGCCGCAATTACCGATGAGGACTCACTAATACTTATTCCGTTCTCGGCTATCATATCAACATATCTGTGGTAAAGCTCGTCATCAGAGATAAAATCATCGCTTG
Source organism: Eubacteriales bacterium (assembly GCA_045656985.1). Classification (GTDB taxonomy): domain Bacteria; phylum Bacillota; class Clostridia; order Oscillospirales; family CAG-272; genus HGM12713. The sequence continues at coordinate 5,202 of JAZOSH010000061.1, forward strand.
TAGAGTGTGTTTCTCCGCCTATTACGCGAATGAGTGAGCATATATCCTCAATTTTAAGCGCTTCTCGAAGCATGTTGATTATGATTATTCGCGCAAGCTGTATTTTTGAATACACTCTTTTCTGCGGGGGTGCGACAAATCCGCGCTTTACCCAGTTTTGTATGAGGTACGGCTCAAGCCCTGTCATGACAGATACCTGCGACAAGGTTATGCCTCCTGTAGCAAAAATTCCGTCAAACAATTGCCGTGAGCTTCCCTTTTCTATTTTTGAGACCTCAATAGTTGTCCCCGGGAATGTCACCATCATCATGTCACCTCCATTTCTCTGTTACAATATGATTATATCATATGGTCAAGTGATTGTCAACAGGGGTTATATAATTTTTTGCATTTCTCTATTATGCACAATTCTGTTTTTTTCGTTTTGTTTATTTTAAATAATTTTGATTTGAGCACGGATAACGAAAAACAAAGCCGAGGAGAACATACATATAAATTGGGATTTGTCGGGGAGGGCGAACTCTCGCAGAGAGCCCAAGATTAAAAGTTTTGGTCGAGCTTTTTCAAAAGCTCGCGGGTCATAGGGCGGCGCCCTAAAAAACGGTGCTTTTCTTTTGGGGCGCCTTTTCTTTGCGCACCTCCTTCCCACGAAAAGAA
>JAZOSH010000062.1:0-8858 GCA_045656985.1 Eubacteriales bacterium
GGCAAAAACTCTCCTGTCTTTGGACTTGTGCAGACAATATTCGTTTATGACCGTTGCGAGCACGCAAGGGCGGAGCAAGGTCTGCGGGAGCTAAACCTTTTGTAACGAAAGTTTTTGGGAGTCCAGAACCCTTTTTTCAAAAAGGGTTTTGGATAATCCTTCTCGTCAACTAACTCTTCGATAAATCCCAATTTGTTTAATAAAAACTCAAATTATATCTTCATTGCAACATCCCACGCGCCCCAGATTACAGTGCGAAGGTTTCCAACACCTGCGGCATCACCGATAACATGCACCTTGCCGCCCTTCTTTGCAATAGGTGCGGGATTGTAACCGACAGACATAACAACGCTATCGGCGCTTATCTTGAATTCCTTGCCGTCCTTATCCTTTACGATAACGCCGTCGTCAAGCACCTCACAAAGCGAGGTCTCAAGATGCACGGGCACCTTATTCGTCTTGAAGAAATCACGCAAAAAGCTTGTGTTTGCAAGGCAGATTCCCTTTGTTGTTATGAGGTCGTCCTGCATCTCAACGATAGTGGGCTTCTTGCCGCCAAGATATAGCTCGTAAGCTATCTCACAGCCTGTGAGTCCGCCGCCGACAACAACTACATTCTCGCCAACAGTCTTATTACCGAGCAGGTAGTCAACCGCCTCGACCGTCTTCTCAACGCCCTTAACAGGAATTCGCTTTGCCACTGCACCCGTTGCGACGATTATCTCATCTGCATCAAGTGCCTTTATATCAGTAACCTCGGTGTTCATCTTTATTTCGATGGGATATTTTGTTATCTCGCGCTCATACCACTTGATAAGGTCACGGTCCTTCTCCTTAAAGGAGGGTGCTGCTGCCGCTATGAACACGCCGCCGAGCTTGCCAGTCTTTTCGTAAAGGGTGACCTTGTGTCCGCGCTTTGCAAGGAGGATAGCCGCCTCCATACCGCCTATACCGCCGCCGATAACGGCAACCTTCTTAGCCTTCTTTGCAGGCTCAATGCGATATTTCTTAGACTGCATAGTCTCGGGATTTATTGCGCAACGCGAAAGGCCCATCGTGTCGGTAAGGTCCTGCGTATTTGCGTGACCCTTTGAAGACGAGAAGTTGAAGCAAGCGTTATGACAACAGATACAAGGCTTAATGTCCTCAAGTCTATTTTCAATAAGCTTGGTTATCCATTCGGGGTCAACGAGGAACTGACGAGCCACGCCAACAGCGTCGATACGGCCCTCGCTGATAGCTTCAGCCGCCACATCGGGCTCCATTCTTCCTGCGCAAACGACGGGAATATCAATGAATTTCTTTATATGTGCAACATCCTCAAGATTACAGTTCTGCGGCATATACATCGGGGGATGCGCCCAGTACCAAGAGTCGTAAGTGCCGTTATCAGCATTGAGCATATCGTAGCCTGCGTCCTGAAGGTACTTTGCCGCCTTCTCGGATTCCTCCATAGCACGGCCAACCTCGGTGTACTCCTCGCCGGGCATAGCTCCCTCGCAGAAGCCCTTCATCTTTGACTCAACAGAGTAACGGAGCGATACGGGATAGTCCTCGCCGCACGCCTCTTTTATCGCCCTTACTACCTCGGTAGCGAAGCGATAACGGTTTTCAAAGCTTCCACCGTAATCATCGGTACGCTTATTAAAGAATTCTATTGCAAACTGGTCAAGAAGATAACCCTCGTGCACAGCATGTACCTCAACGCCGTCAACGCCTGCCTCTTTACAGAGCTTTGCAGTCTTTGCAAATGCCTCAATTATCTCGTGTATCTGATGCACCGTCATCTCGGGGCACTCAATATCGTGTGCCCAACGGGAAGTTTGAGGCGATGGAGAAGCAAGCTCGTGCGAGGTATCAATAATAGGCTTTACAAGCGCCCTTGTAAACTTGTTCTTGTGAAGGGGAGCTACAAGCTCGGTTATTGCCCAAGAGCGTCCCATTCCTGCAGTGAGCTGAATGAAGAGCTTTGCGCCTGTCTTATGTATCTCGTCCATGAACTCCTTAAGATCCTTGAACATCTTTTCGTTCTGCCAGAGCCACTTGCCCCAGAAGGTATCGCGCAGTGGTGCAATGCCGGGAATGATAAGGCCGACATTATTATTTGCTCTCTCAAGAAAAAGCTTTGCCGCCTCCTTATCAAAATGACAGCCTGTAAGCTCAAACCAACCAAAGAGCGAGGTGCCGCCCATAGGGCACATTACTATTCGGTTCTTGATTTCAACATTGCCTATTTTCCAAGGGGTAAACAGGGCTTCATACTTTTTATCCAGGTTTTCCATGATGATCCTCCGTTCATAATTTTTCCAACCTTTATTGTACCACAATAAAGTTGAGTAGTCAACGAAAAGCAATAATTATTGTAAAAAAATTAACAATGAAGAAAGAAAAGGCGCCCCGACAGCGTCGGGGCGCATATTGGTTTATTTAAGTGTCCATTCCTCGTTCCACGCCGCTATCGCGTAGAAGATGTCATCTAATCTCTTGCCAAACTTATCCTGATAGATAAGCTTATACTGCTTTCTTCCGTCGCCGAAGATTTCAGAGTACTCGGCTACATACTCATACTCGCCTGCTGCAAGCGCAGCCTCTGCGTCGCGTGCGAGCTTTTCCGCCTTTCTTATCTCTTCAATAAGTCCCGAGAAGGCATCCTTGTCAACCTCCTCAATTCGGGCAATAAGCGTGCTGAAGTAGTCCGACTTATAACCGTAATTATACTGTGCTCCGTCGGTAACGAGGAAGCCTGTCGCATCACTCGGATAGAGATAGTCCTTGCCTTCAGCGAAGTTTGCGGTATAGGTTCCCCAGTAGCAAACGAAATAGAGATATTTATACATTTCGTTAAAGACCTCGGAAACAGCACCTGTTGCCGCAAGCTGCTGCCAAAGCTTCTGCTCCTCGGTGAGGTCATCGGCACTCACTGTAGTATAGGTCGCATCCTTGATTCTATAATCATAGCTGTAGCCGTACTCATCGGTAAATTCACCGAATTCAAGTGTTCCCTCAATGCGAACGAGAAGATCTGTAAACTCTATACTCTTTCCCTTCTTTGCATAGACAGCAAGTGTATTTGAAAGCTGGGTTGTATTGGGGATACAGTAAGGACAGCTCTGGTAGGGTGCGTTCATAAGATAGATAAATGAGCCGTCGACAGGAGAGAGTGTTGACATATAGCCTATCACAGCCACCTGCTCTCCATCATGCTTTTTCATATCATTTACGCTGTTTGCCTCGGCAAAGCTTATCTCATACACCTCACCGTCTCCTCCACACGCCGCAAGTGAGAGCGTTGCGATAAGCATAACTGCGAGGAGTAAAGTCGAAATTATTCTCTTCATTCCGAAATTCCATCCTTTTTAGACATATTCAAGGTACATATTACGGTGGGCAGCACACTTATGACGAATACCACCGCCATAATAACAAGCTCAAGGGGATATACCTTACCCACATCAAGAACTATTCCCATCGTTGCCACATAGCTTCTTGCCGCCAAGAGACAGAGTCTTGACATACCAAAGGCAATAAGCGTTGAGGCAAAGCCGATGATGCCGTTCTGTATTATATAGAGCATATTTATCTTGTTCATTCCGATACCGATAAGGCGCATAAGCGATATTTCCTTTCTCGAATCGTACATATTGAGAAGGGTGATGACCGAAATAATACAAAGATTCATAATAAGGATTATCACGCAGAGCACATAGACGATATACACGCTTGTATCAATGTTTGAAAGCACCTCACGCATAACGACAGATGGCGTAATAACAAGCAGATCCGCGTTTTCCTTGAACTCACTCTGCACCGCAGAAACATCCGAGGGAGACTTACATCTTATAAGCACAGCGCATATATCTCCATGCTCGTGCTCATGCTCCTCCTCGGCGTGTTCTTCCCCACCGTGACCGTGGATCGCCCAGACGGTCTCTACCTCTGTAAAAACAACATTGTCATAGGCAGTATTGGTTTTTGCTAAAATTCCGACCACCTTGAGAGGACTTGACTCATGCTTGTGTCCTGCACCCGAAATTCCGTGCGAGGTTATAAGCATGTCGCCGATCTCAAGTCCGTTAGCCTTTGCCACCTCATAGCCGACGACCGCCTCAAAGTGCTCGTCAAACATCTCTCCGCGGCGCAGCTCCTTTCCTTCAAGAAGGGTGGCACTGCTTCCTATTATTTTTGATCCGTTATAGGAGTCGCCCATTGCAAAGGGCACTGCAACATTTATTCGGCTGTCTCCGAGAAGCTTCTCGTAATTCTCATAAGGAATCGTTTCGGTAACGCTTCCCGTAAAGAACATCGTGGTCATCGCAAGATCTGTATCGCTTCCCGCGGGACCTATTATCGTATCATAATACGCGGTGGTATTGATAACACCGTCCTCAACCTGCGCCGAGATATTATAGGCAAGAATGCCGACCGACGCCGAGAGAACGATTGAAAAGATTATCAGCGCAATTTTTACGCGCTTTACAAGCATATTTTTGAAGGCAAACTTAAACATCGCGTCTACCTCCTGCCGTAACCTCATTCATATCAATGGTATAATCAAAATACTTGGCAAGTCGCTCGTCGTGTGTAACAGCAATTAGCGTTTTTCCTGCCGCAACCTCGGTAAGCTGCTTTATTACCGCCTCACCTATCGCAAAATTAAGATTTCCCGTAGGCTCGTCGGCAAGTATTATATCAGGCTTTTTAACGAGTGCGCGAGCAATAGCCACTCTTTGCTTCTCTCCGCCCGAAAGGTGCTTTACCTTTTTATTTTTCTTATCAAGGATACCGAGACTTTCAAGCACGGCATCAATTCCGCTTATGTCAACCTTCTCAAGCTTGAGTATCTCAATGTTGTCGGCAACAGTCATATCAGTGATAAGCTTGAAATCCTGAAAAATGTATCCTATCTTCTCTATTCTGAATTTATCCTTCTCCTTCTGCGGTCTTGAGGTTATCTCGACACCGCCGATCTCAATAGAGCCTGCCGTTGGAGAAAGAATGCCTGCTATCATATTGAGCAGGGTGGATTTACCACATCCCGAGGCGCCAAGAAGCATATAAGACTTCCCATCCTCAAAGACGAGGTCCTTGTAATCAATCGCAGTTTCATTTTCAAACTGCTTGGAAATTCCCTTCGTTACTATCATTTTTTACTCCTGAATATTAAATTTTCAAATATCAATATTTAGGAGCAGTTTAAATAGTCAGCTTCAACTTACGAGAAACGAGGGTATCGTGCACAATGAGCGCCTGCTCGACACGGGGTGCGTATAAAACGGTGACTACGGCAAAGTGGAAAACAAGCGCAACAAAGGAGACAAGCTTCATGCTTGCCACCGCCTGACACACTATGCAGTCCTCGCCCGTGCAGTGATGCTCATAGGCAAACGCCTCGGAGAAAACGAGAACGGCAACGAACAGGGCACAAAGCACGATCGCCGCAGCTTTTAAAAATTTAACCTTGTTTTGCATTTCTCTTTCCCCTTTCCGAAAATTTATTTTCCTTAACTATTATATCATCATTGAAAAATCTTGTCAACACGCCAAAATTGATTTTCAAAAAACCGTCACATACATATTTTTGCAAAAAAAATGGGGCAGGAACAAATCCTGCCCTCTTTTTTATTCCTTGCTTGCATCAACGATGCTCTCACCGAGAATGTAGGCAATTGCAACTCCGCCCGCTGTAATAACAGCTGAAACCTCTGCTGTTACACTCTCCGACACTCCAAAAAGTGCGCAAAGTGCACATGCAAAGCCCGCAACTGCGACCCACAGTTTGCGGCTTGATAACTTTCTTTTAAGCTCCTCACTCATGATTTTTCTCCTTTTCATAATTTACTTCAAGTCTATCCTCAATTTTCGTCAGCCTTATCTCATGCTCGGCAAGCCTTGAAAAGAAAACTCCGTTCTTCTCCGACTGCCTCTCAAGGCACTCCTTTATCTGCTTGACTATCACCTCAAGCGAGCAAAGTGTTTTGTTTACCCTAACAACGATATTAAAAACCGCCACAAATGCCGACAAAATGGTGATAAGTCCCAATACTATTTCCCATGTCATAAATTTATATATCCTTTCCCTGCTGCGGGACTATTATAACACATAAAAAAAGCGTGTGACTGACAGATTTTCGTCACCTCACCGTCACACCCAAATGCTGATTTTGTAAATTTGGGATTTTTATGGGTTATTTCTTCCACTTTTTATGTAATTACAAATGAAATTAATCTCATTGTTGGAAAACTCCACCACCACTTCCATAACTTGTGGGTTGCTTCCACCTCTTGCTTATAGTATAATATAGCTACCAAGGGTAAACAAAATAAAAGGAGGTAAAAATGAAATTCAAATTTAAAAAGACACTGGCAATGCTGCTCTGCATTCTTACGCTGATGCCCCTCACGGCACTCGGCACAGCGGCAGCAGGCGCCGACACACTTTCAACATTGCCCGAGGTATCGGTCGAGCTCGGCGGTAAAAAGGTGCTTGAGGGAGACGCAAGACTTATAAATTCTGTCACCTATGTCGCTCTGCGCCCCTTCTGTGACCTTATCGGCGGCTGCGAAATATCGTGGAACGATGCAACAAAGACCGCAACAGTACGGTCAGGGAAAACCACGATAAGCATAACGAACGGCGATCTTTACATATATGCTAACGACCGTTGCCTTTATACCGTAGAAAAAATAAGGATAATAGATGACCGCCTCTGGCTCCCTATTCGCCCGATCGCAAAGGCGCTTGGCGTTGATGTGGGCTGGAATGCTGCAAGTCGCGCAGTTCTTCTAACCAAGACAGGTAAGCAGCTTGAGCACGGTAACAGCTTTTACAACGCAGATGACCTCTACTGGCTTTCGCGCATAATCAGCGCTGAGGCAAAGGGCGAGTCACTCAAGGGACAGATTGCTGTTGGAAATGTTGTGCTCAACCGTGTGGCACACAGGAGCTATCCCAATACCATCTACGGAGTCATTTTTGACAGAAATGGGGGAACACAGTTCTCTCCCGTCTCCTTCGGCACCATCTATCAGAAGCCAAGTGCTTCCTCGGTGATTGCCGCAAAAATATGCCTTGAGGGCTATTCAATCTCAAACAAGGTGCTCTTTTTCATGAATCCGAGAATAGCAACAAGCAATTGGATTTCAAAGAACAGACCCTTTGAATTTACTATAGGAAATCACGATTTTTACTCTTGAGAAAACCCCGCAGGAATACCTGCGGGGCAATTTTTATTCATTTTTATTTAGTAAGTAGCGCTTGAAAAAGACTATATGGAAAGGAATAGAAATGAGGAATGTCAGTATGTCCGACATTGACTGCACCATAAGGATTCCATCAAGCCTCATAAGGTAGGGCAAAATTATTATCAGCGGAATAAAGAATATTCCCTGACGGCAAGAGGCAAGGAAGGTTGCTCCCTTGACAAATCCGAGACTCTGATAGGTCATATTTACATACGACGAATAGCCAAGGAAAACCACCGAGATCGCAAGAAAACGAAGCATTCGCGAGCCGATCTCTATAACATCGGGACTGCTCTTTCTGAAAAATCCCATAATTTCGGCAGGAAAGATAGCAATGAGGACGGCTGATGTACAGGCTATAATAGTTCCAAAAACTGTTGTCACCCAGAATGCACGCGCAACTCTGCGATATTTTTTTGCACCAAAATTATAGCCTGCTGCCGCCTGATAGCCCTGTCCAACTCCGAGAATTATGCTGCGGAGTATCATATATATCTTATTTGCCAGGCTAACCGCCGCGATTGCCGCATCGCCATAGGGCTTTATGGTAACATTAAGAAGTGTTGTTGCAATACTGCCAAGTCCCTGTCGGAAAACAGTAGGCGAGCCCGTCTTAATAATCGTCCAATAATCGCGTGGCGAACGACTTATATTGCGTGGCGAAAGCGAAATAACACTCTTTTTGCGAATATAGAAGGACATTGAAATAGAAAAATTGACCATTTGGCTTATCACTGTTGCAACTGCCGCGCCCATGACATCCATTTTAAAAGTGAAAATGAAGATTGGATCGAGAATTATATTGATAAGTCCGCCACAAATCATTGAGACCATTGAAAAGGTTGCCTTACCCTCTGCCCGCAGTGAACTGTTTATGACATACAGAGCGCAGACGAAGGGTGAGGAAAGTAGGATAACGGTTGCATAGCTCCTTGCATAAGGCAGGATGGTATCTGTTGAACCAAAAAGCAGAAGCATTCCGTCAAGATCAATTAAGCAAACGCCCATAATTATTGCGCCACAGAGCATTGCAAAATAAAATGCACTTGCGGCGTATTTGTTTGCTTCATCATTGAGCTTTGCACCAAGAGTTCTTGAAATAAGACTGCTTGAGCCCATTGAAATTCCAAATCCGACCGCTTGAATTATTGATTGGAGAGAAAATACTATGCCGACCGCGCCGACCGCGCTATCACCGAGGCTTGACACAAAATATGTATCGGCGGTATTGTAGATAGAGGTCATCAGCATACTGATGACCGAGGGGAGCGAAAGTGAAAGAACAAGCCTTGTAATCGGGCTCTCTGTCATTCTCGCATATTCTGAAACGCTTTTTTGTGTTCTTTTCATTTTTTCACCTCTTGTATATATTAAGTTTATCACAAAATAATGTTGTATTCAAGAGGTTTAGTCTTTTTTAAAATAAATAAGACTGCAAAAAGGGGCAGACTTTCGTCTGCCCCTTGGGTTTTAATTAGTTAGAGTCTAACTGATTAGTCCTCTTTCTTCTTGCCAGCGAATACTGCGCAAGTACCGAGAGTTGCTACGAGAGCAACGCCGATAGCTGCGATAGAACCGCCACAGCCCTTCTCAGGAGCGGGCTCTGTTACAGGCTC
>JAZOSH010000063.1:0-15499 GCA_045656985.1 Eubacteriales bacterium
AATATTCAGGCAATTAAGCTTGAAAACAGCTATAACGATGCACGCACAGCTGCAGAGGAGCTTATCGCAATAGTGAAGGATTTCCTCTTCCTTGTTGAGAAGAAGCAGAAGGTTGATGTTGTTTCAACACTTAACCTTGTAAGCCGTACTCTTAAGGCGGTTGACGACAAATATTTTGCTGCTAAGTATACAGATGTATTGAAGGCACATATCGTAGCTTTAGAAAATGTAAAGCATGCGGAGAAGACAAAGGTATCTTTTGCTGACACTGCTAAGAAGGTCGTCAGCTCAACAGCGGCTCAGAAGGAAGCATCTGATGAAACTGTTGCAGTTCTCGAGGAGATCAAGAATACAGCTGAGGAAATGCTTGCGCAGACTCCCTACAATTTCTTTAGAATTGGCTACTATGTCTACAAGCATCCCGAAGTAGATCTCAGCCAGATGCCTGCTGAAGAGGCAAATGAAATGGCAATCAAGTTCCTCAACGAGGACTTCATGGATTCCTTTATTGCTCTTGAAAAGATTGCGGTTCAGTATTCAATTAACAAAACACTTGAAAACAAGAAGAATGCGATTACAGCTTTGCAGAATGCTATTGATTTCTTCAAGGCAGGTAAATTCACTTCTCAGGAAGCTTTTGCGCTTTGCAAGAGTGTCAATAAGAGCGTTTGCGCTGCAATTGATCCCTTGGCAGTTGTCAAGGATAATGTAGCGTATACCTTTGGCAGCGCACTTGAGAGAGAAGTGGAGAAGTACTTCTTCTACCTTAAGAACAATCCTAAGGAAGAAGCTCGTTTTGCGCGTCAGACCGCGAAGAAAGAGGCTTTGCTGGCAAGAGGAAAGAAGGTAGACTGGAAGGTCGTTCCTAAATCTGTTATTGAACCTGAGGTGCAGATCAAAACTATCGTTTCCGTTCTCACTCGTGTAATGAACAAATTCAAGGCAGATATTGAGAGCGCAGAGAGCTTCGACTGTGATAAGCGTTGCATAGAGATCATTGATTATCTCAAGGAAAAGGCATCACAGGTAGTTTATACACTTACAAAGCGAATCGCAAAGGAAAAGGCAATAAAGCTTATGGAAGAGGTTGGTATTCCTGAGGCAAGAATGCGTTTCAGACAGTATCCGTTTGAGTTTTCCGGCGGTATGCGTCAGCGTATAGTTATTGCGATCGCGCTGTCAGCTAACCCTGATATTCTTATATGCGATGAGCCTACAACAGCACTTGATGTTACTATTCAGGCTCAGATCCTTGAGCTTATCAACCGCTTGAAGCGCGAGCACAACCTTTCTATTATCTTTATTACTCACGACTTGGGCGTTGTTGCAAATATGGCGGACAGAATTGCCGTTATGTATGCAGGTAAGATCGTAGAGTACGGAACAGCAACTGAGGTATTCTATAATCCTCAGCATCCTTACACTTGGGCATTGCTTTCTTCTATGCCTGACCTTGATACCAATGAAAAGTTGGATGCTATTCCCGGTACTCCTCCTAATATGATCTATCCTCCTGTTGGAGACGCGTTTGCAGAGAGAAACAAGTATGCAATGGAGATAGACTACGAAATGCAGCCTCCTATGTATGAGGTTTCTCCTACGCACTATGCGGCAACATGGCTGCTTCACCCCAACGCTCCCAAGGTGGAAATTCCTAAGATCATCACCGAACGCATCAAGCGTATGAAAGAAAGAGGAGGCAATCATGGAGAATAATAACGAAGTATTGTTAAAAGTAGACCATCTTTGCCAGTATTTCCGTTTGGGACGCAAGGACCTTAAGGCAGTTGATGATGTAAGCTTTGAGGTGAAAAAGGGAGAAGCGTTTGGCCTTGTAGGTGAATCGGGCTGTGGAAAAACCACAACCGGTCGTTCGATCATTAAGCTGTATAATATTACCTCCGGTAATGTTTACTTTAAGGGTCAGAGAATAGGCGCAGGAATACGCTCTTACAAGGATGCGATCAAGCAGGCAAAAAAGGATCTTGAAGCAGGAAAGATCAACAAGCAGGTGCATGATGCTATCGTTGAGAAAAACAGAGCACTTATCAAGGATGCAAAGTCTGATAGCAAGGCGGTTGACAAGCAGTATGCTGAGTCACTCGTAAAGGCACTTGAGGTAGAATATGCCGACAAATTCAGAGCGGCACAGAGTAATCCTGAGCAACTCAAGGCACTCAAGAAGGAATTTAAGGAAAGATGCCGCGTTGCGAAAAAGAGCAAGCTTATCACACAGATCCAGATGATCTTCCAGGATCCTATCGCATCTCTTGATCCCCGTATGACGGTTCGCGAGATCATTGCAGAGGGCTTGGTTATCAATGGCATCACCGACAAGGACTACATTAACGAAAAGGTTTATGAAATTCTTGAGATGGTTGGACTTGTTCGCGAGCATGCAGACCGTTATCCTCACGAATTTTCAGGTGGTCAGCGTCAGCGTATAGGTATTGCAAGAGCTGTTATTATGCAGCCTGAAATGATCATCGCCGATGAGCCTATTTCCGCACTTGATGTATCTATTCAGGCTCAGGTAATCAATCTGCTTAATGACCTCAGAGAGCGTTTGGGACTTACAATTATGTTCATCGCGCACGATTTGTCGGTTGTTAAATATTTCTCTGACAGAATCGGTGTTATGTATTTTGGAAAAATGGTTGAGCTTGCCGACTCTGATGAGTTGTTCAAGAACCCCTTGCATCCTTATACAAAATCGCTTTTGTCTGCAATTCCGTTGCCTGACCCGATATACGAAAAGCAGCGTACGAGAATAACCTACAACCCTCTTGCCGAGCACGATTATTCTGTTAACGCTCCCTCCTTCCGCGAGATCACACCCGGACATTTTGTCTACTGTAATGACGCAGAGGAAGAGAAGTACAAGCAAGAGGTAAATAAATAATAAAACGGATGGTTAAAACGAAGTGAAACAGGAAAACAAAGCATTGTTAACAAAATATATAATTTGTTTTTGTATAGCCTCTTTGATTACAGTTATCGTGTTCTGGGTAAAGGGATTTTTCACCGACAGTATCGCAGTAAATGTTCAGATCTTATCAGATGGCTTCTCTGTTTCGGGAGTTTTGATGACTCTGTTTGCCGGAATGATGTTTGTCAGCGGCGAAGGCGCGCTGATAGGAATCAGCTTTGTTTTGAGAAATGTTGCATTGGCGTTTATCCCTATGGGAAGAAAAAAGCACGAGCTATACGCACAATACCGTGAGCGAAAGCTTAGTGAAATGAAAAAGTCAGGTGACCATTGTATTCTTTTAACAGGACTGCTATTTCTTTTAATTGGTATCATCTTCACGGCTATTTGGTATTTAAATTTTTACAATATACCTGTTTAAGTTAACAAATCGGCATCACTTTTTAAGTGATGCCGATTTTGTTTTGCGCAAAAACAATTTTATAAACAGCAATTAATATAGCCCTTGCAAGTTAATGATAATTATGATACAATAAAAATATCAGAAAAGAATGTGTGATACTCATGCATTATTGAAAGGAGTAAATATGGCAGAATATGTAAGATTAGCTCCTGAAAAGTTAAAGGAGCTTCGCAAGATTAATCCAAGGCTTATCTCTTATAATGTGGAAATGACCGAGGTTACCGGTGGCACCTTCTGGAAGGCTTATACAGACGCACAGATCGATGGTACAGAGCAGGTTCCACCTCCCGATTTTTCCAAGGGAATGGCGGCGATGCATCAGTGGTATGATCCCATTGATACAACAAATCCCCGTCTTATCAAGCTTGCAAGGGCACTTGGAGGTTGTTGGATCCGCGTATCGGGTACCTGGGCTACCAAGACATACTATGATTTTGAGGACGAATATGAGGCAGGTAGTGTGCCCGAGGGATATCAGAATGTGCTTAAAAAGCATCAGTGGATAAATCTTTTGAATTTTGTCAAGGCTGTTGGCGGCAGACTAAAGATCTCACTTGCAAATTGTGACGGACTTCACTCTGCAGATGAGCCTTGGACTCCCTCACAGGCCGAAAAGATATTTGCACTCAGTAGTGAGCACGGTGTGCCGATAGAGGCTGTTGAGTTTGTAAATGAGCCTAATATGCTTAATGTAACAGGCTTCCCGAAGGGATATACCGCGGCAGATTTCCGTAGAGACCAGGATATTTTCCACAAATGGGTGAGAGAGAACTATCCCGATTGCCTTATAGTCGGACCGAGTGATACAGATCCTAATGCGATGACAGTTGATGCATGGGGAGAGCCACAGCCCTTTGCGGCTCCGCTTGATACCGCGGGAATTGCAGCGGTAATGTCATATTGTACGACCGCAGATCTTCTTGATGGTTGCAAAGAGAAGCTTGATATTTTCAGCTATCATTATTATAACGGAATATCCGAGCGTATGGCGGCTATGATGCCGAGCGCCTTTACCCCTGCCGAGGGCGCGATGAGCGAGGAGTATCTTGGCGCTGCAACTCTTTCTGCACGCTGCTTCAGTTCATACCGTGACAAATATTGTCCCGACGGAGAAATGTGGGTAACAGAGTCGGGTGATGCAGGTGCCGGCGGACATACATGGGCGTCCACCTACCTTGAGGTGCCCCGTACACTTAATGAGATCGGTGGCTTTGCAACTGTTACGAACGGAGTTATCTTCCACAATACACTCGCTTCCTCCGATTACGGTTGGCTCAAGCACGGTACATTCGAGCCCCGTCCCAGCTACTTTGCAGTGCTTCTCTGGAAGAAGCTGATGGGCAATGTGGTTTATGATGCGGGTGAAGACATCCGAATGGGCGCACATGTTTATGCTCATTCAAGAGCCGACGGCAAGGACGGCGTGGCGTATCTTATTATTAATAACTCAAGAAGTGAGACAACGGCGGTTGAGCTTCCCGATGAGGCAGAGGTATATGCTCTTACGGGCAAGGGAACTCTCCGTTCGCGCACAATGCTTCTTAACGGCAAGGAGCTCCTTCTCGGTGAGAACGATAGCCTTCCCGAGCTTTGCGGTGTGCGCGCCTCGGGTAAACTTGAGATAGCACCCGGTGGTTGCACCTTTGTGTTAATATAATATTGTGTGGCATAGAATGGTTTCGGCCCTGTTCAAGCGGTAGAATACAATTTATTTTTTGCATTGCTTGACAAAGCATTTATGGAGTGATATAATTAAATTACCAAAAATAAACGGAGGATTTTGACATGGCAAATTATAAACAGCTTTATATGGACTATATGGATGAAAACGGCATCAAATACTCTGATGTAGATGATTTTGTTGTTCGCGTTGCTTACACGGGTGACAATCTTAAATCCATTCCCGTACATGTTTTCTTTGATAAGACCGGAGACTCGGTAATTAACATGGTGTGCTTTGAGATCGCAAATTTCAAGAGCAACACTGCAGCAGGACTTATCGCATGTAATGAGATGAATTCCAAATACCGTTGGGTAAAATTCTATATTGATAATGACGGAGATCTCTTCTGTTCTCTTGATGCATATATTGATGAAGATACCTGTGGCGAGGAATGCAGAAATCTCGTTGGTAGAATAGTTAACATAGTTGATGAGGCGTATCCTGTATTTATGAGAGCGCTTTGGGCCAACTGATATTGAAATAATAAAAAAGGAACGCACAGGCGTTCCTTTTTTTATATTATTCTTGAACTTTCATAAAGTGGGTGGAGCTGTATTTTTTTGTCTATAGCCCATCCCACACACCTTGAGTCCTCGGTGAAGAAAAGCTCTGCTCTCTCGGGGAAGCGCAAAAGAGCTTCCTCAAGGCTCAAAATACCGTTAATGCCAAGGCTCTGACCGTTATTTATCAAATAAAATTTGAAAAGACAGTCTATCTCATGCCGCCATCCGATGCTTGCGGGGCGGCGGTAGATGACTTCAGACGGCTTGTAATAACGCTCACAGAAGCCCTCAAAGGTTTCTGGGCTGTCTCCCATCGGGAGATATAGCGGACCGCAATCCTGACCGTTTATAGCGGGCCTGAAGCCGAATCTCGCATAGAGAGAGGCAAGCTCGGGTGTGCCTGCCGAGCAGAAGAATGCAAGGGGCAGAGAAGCGTGATTTGAGAGATCCTCATGCCATGCGCGAAGAAGCGCACCGCCGACACCCTTGCCACGACACTCCTCGCTTGTGAAAAAATTCCCCCAATTTCCCACGGAATTTTCATGCTTACCCCAGCCCATCCAATGACGGCCTATTGCTTTTTCATTATCTATTGCTACATAGTAGACATCATGGCATTCATGAGCTGCATCGCCATCGATGCGCAGGCGCATCATATCGGCATAGGACTTGCCAATGTCTTTGCATTTCATCATTTCAAACAGAGCCCTTTGGGGCGCGCTCGGTGTAGACGAGGCTATAAATCTTTCTATTTTCAAGGTTGAAACTCCCTTCTTAATAATTTCTAACGACCTCGCCGTCAAGAATTACCTTCTTTATATTCATCTTGCGGTCAACGATTACAAGATCGGCACGAAGACCGACCCCTAGCTGTCATCTGTCATAAAAGCCAAGCGCTGTTGCTGCGTTGAGTGAAGCAAACTTGAAAATATCAACCATTGATGCACCTGTGTGCTTCATAAAGTTGCGACAAGCAACATCAAGGGTGAGCTTTGAGCCCGCAATTTCCTCTTCGTAGTCAAAATTGAGGTCGTCAACGCCCTCATAACTCGTTTTAGGCTTGGGTTCGTCGTAGTAGGTACGGTCAGAGATAAGGATTATCTTGTCATCACCCTTTATCTTTCGAACAAGTCTTTGCATATAGGGATCAACATGAATTCCTCTCTTATCGCTGATAATTTCAGCATATATGCCCGAATTATAGTTTACAGCCTCATCAACACAGCAGCCGCGGCACTCGGGAATGGCAGCCTTTGCCGCCTTGAAAAACTCAAGCGCGCCCTCTCTTTCGGGGCGAGCATCCAGACCTTTGCAAGCCCCTTTGCCGCCGCAATGATAGGCTCATAATCCTCTGCCGTAATAGGCTTTGGCCAGATAAGAGCGCGGCTTGCGCCGTATTTGGGGTTGAGGTAGGGACCCTCAAAGTATATTCCCGCAATGCTCTTGCCCTCGGGCTTCTGCATAGCCGCACGGACATTATTTCATATAATTACATTCTGTTCGGTGGAAAATCTTCCGTGCAAGGTGGGCAGATAGGTGGTAACACCGTGGTCAAGGTGTCCCTGTGCCGCGCCGATTGGATCCTGCCAAGCAGGTATTTTTTTCGCCGCCAACATGGGCATGGATCTCAATAAGTCCAGGACCTACATACTCTCTCTCGGCATCAATTATCTCGCATCCCTCGGGGATATCGGTGTTCCACATCTCACCGTATCCTGCTATCTTTCCGTCCTCAATAAAGAGAACTGCCTCGGGGATAAAGTGGTCGCGCATAACAAGTTGGGCGTTTATAATTGCTTTCATAGTTGCTCACCTTCCACTTGATAATTTGATTATATCTGAAAATGACTGATTTGTCAAATACATTATACAATTTTTATCTTAATTTCGCGTATGAAATATAGTTTTGTTTGTATAAATATTAAAAAAATCGGTTGAAATATGTCGAGATATGTGATATAATTTGTGTGTCATTTGATACTAAAAAAACAAGGAGAAAGAAAATGAAAAAGTTTTTTGCTGAATTCAAGAAATTCATCACACGCGGAAATGTGCTTGATATGGCAGTCGGTGTTATCGTCGGCGGCGCGTTTACCGCTATTGTTAATTCACTCAGTAACAACATTCTTAAGCCCGTTATAAACTACCTTCTTGCGCTTATCTTCGGAGCAAATTCGCTCTCCGAGGTATTCACCTTCCTAAAGCGCGTTGAGGTAGAGAATGCGGATGGCATTCTTGAGGTTGACCTTGCAAACTCTATCTACATAGACTGGGGCGCATTTATCAACGCGATCATCAACTTCCTTATCATTGCGTTTGTTCTTTTCTGCATCGTTAAGACTATTAACAAGCTCAACGCGGAGTCAAAGGAGCTTGCAGCAAAGAAGCTCACAAAGGAACAGAAGAAGGCGCTCAAGGCTGCAGGCATAAAGCTTTCCGACAAGAAGAGTGTTGAGGCATTCTTCGCAGCAAAAGCGGCAGCAAAGGCGGCAGAGGAAGCAGAGGCAAAGGCGGCAGCAGATGCTGCAGCTGCAGAGGCTGCAAGACTCGAAAGAGAAGCTAACCCCACAGCAGAAGACCTTCTTAAGAAGATAGTAGTTCTTCTTGAGAATAAGTAATAAGTAAAAAGCACCGCGGATGCGGTGCTTTTTTATTTAACCAGCCTTGTTTTTTCTAACTTTGCAAATTTGTAATAGGTAAAGGTGAGCAGGCTACAGAGTATCCAACCTGCGGGGTAAGACATAGCGATAGGTATAACGGTGTTTGAGATATAGTTCGCCATAACATAGAGATAAATTTGTCTGAACCCGACAAAGGATGTCAGCATAATTATCATAGGTGCAGTTGAGTTGCCCGATCCTCGAAGTGCACCCGAGTAGATTTGATTTATACAGCAGAGCACATAGAAGGGTGTGAGCCAACGAAGGAATATGGTTCCAAAGTGAATGATGTCGGGCTCCTTATTGAAGAAATAAACAAGGTCGGGCGCGAAGATTATAACGGGGATAGAAAGGATCACCGTTGCTGCCCCTGCTATTGCGAGCGAAATATTTACGCCTCTCTTGGCGCGCGCCACATCACCCTTGCCGAGATTTTGACCGACGAAGGTGGTCGATGCGAGGGAGATTGACTGCATAGGAAGCATAACAAGTTGGTCTATTTTTGCATATGCCGTCCAACCGCCCATTGCCGCTGTGTCAAAGAAGTTTATGTAGGACTGTACAAAGATATTCGAGAAGGATGTCACCGCCATTTGAAGTGCGGCAGGAAGTCCTACCTTGACAATCTGTCCGAGAAATCCCCAGTGGATAGTAAGCTTTTTAAGCGAGAGCTTGATGCAGGTATCACTTTTCATAAGTGTGATGACGATAAGTATCGCTGAAAGTGCCTGTGCCGCAATGGTAGCGATAGCAACTCCGCGCACGCCCATGTCAAAGACGAGCACGAAGATAAGGTCAAGCACAGTGTTCGTTATTGCGGAGATAGCAAGGAAATAGAAGGGGCGTTTTGAGTCACCGACCGAGCGCAGAATTCCCGATCCGATATTGTATATCATAAGTCCCATAATGCCCGCAAAGATTATCGTAAGATACTCTTTTGCTTCGTCCTGAACACTCGGGGGCATATTCATAAATTCAAGCATTGTGGGCACCATTATGATACCGATGCCTGTGAAGATAACTCCGAGGATCACCGTGGAAAAAATTGCCGTATGGAGTGCCTTTGAGACATCCTCATATTTCTTTGCGCCGTAATATTGCGAAATTACAACTCCTGCGCCCGACGAAAAGCCCATAAAAAAACCGATAAGAAGATTTATTATCGGTCCCACCGTGCCGACCGCTGAGAAGGCCTCGCCGTCAACATAATTGCCGACAACCCATGTGTCGACCATATTATAAAGCTGCTGAAGGATGTTTCCGACAAGCAAGGGAACTGCAAAGGATATAAGATGACGGAGAATGCTACCCTCTGTCATATCAACATCGCGCCTGTTTCGTGAGAAATAACGCTTTGTAGCTGCTAACATTTTTATGTACCTCTATTGTGAATTGGCTCAAATTAACTGATATGTTTATTATATCACCAAAGCCCTCAAAAAGCAATAAAATCGTCATATTAAGACAATATTTTCTTCGCTTATTTGATAACGCACCAAAAGACACAAAATATATGTGTAGTCACAAGGGCTTGCTTGTTGAGAAAAGTGAATAATAAAGGAGGGTCAAGCCCCTCCTTTATTGTATTGCTGTTCAATTTTTGATTTTAGCAACGCCATCAGCAATTGCCGCGTTATAAACCGCATTTGCAACAGCTTTTCCAACGCGCTCGTCAAATGCTTTGGGGATTATATAGTCACGGGATAGCTCGTCGCCTACAAGGGAGGCTATTGCATAGGCTGCTGCGCGCTTCATGCCCTCGGTTATCGCACTTGCCCTTGCATCAAGCGCACCTCTGAAGATGCCGGGGAAGGCAAGCACATTGTTTATCTGGTTATTGAAGTCGCTTCTGCCTGTGCCTACAACTGCCGCACCTGCCGCAAGTGCCTTTTCGGGTGAAATCTCTGGGGTGGGGTTTGCCATCGGGAAAACTATTGCTCCCTCTGCCATTGATGCAACCATTTCCTCACTCACAATATTAGGTGCTGATACTCCGATAAAGACATCGGCACCGCGAAGCGCATCCGAAAGTGTTCCATCAAGTCTTTCTTTGTTTGTAAGGGCACAAAGCTCTGCCTGCGCGTCTGTCATGCCTGCCTTGCCCTCAAGAAGAGTGCCTGCCCTATCACAAAGGATGATGTTTTTCGCCCCCATTCCGAGAAGAAAGTGGGCAATAGCACAGCCTGCGCTTCCCGCACCGTTTATAACTATGCGAACCTTGTCAATTGTTTTTTCTACCACCTTCAAAGCATTGATAAGTGCTGCGCCAAGCACTATCGCTGTGCCGTGCTGATCGTCATGGAAAACAGGGATGTCACATACCTCTTTGAGGCGTCTTTCCACTTCAAAGCAACGGGGAGCTGAAATATCCTCAAGATTTATGCCGCCAAAGCTGCCCGAAATAAGATATATGGTGCGGACGAGCTCATCAATATCCTGTGTTTTTATACATATCGGAATAGCATCAACATCGCCAAAAGCTTTGAAAAGTAGAGCTTTCCCTTCCATAACAGGCATGCCTGCTACAGGACCTATATCACCGAGTCCAAGTACTGCCGTGCCGTCGGTGATGACCGCCACCGTATTCCATCTGCGGGTAAGCTCGAAGGACTTCGACTCGTCCTTCTGTATTTCAAGACAGGGTTCGGCGACTCCGGGGGTGTAGGCGAGGGAAAGATCTTCCTTCGTCTTTACCTCTACTCTCGGCGTTACCTCTATCTTGCCTCGCCATTCATAATGTTTTTTGAGGGATTCTTCTCTGTAGTTCATAAATTCAACCTCTTTTTGTAGTCTGCGGCTATATCCATACGATTTGTAAGTAGAGTGTCAATACCGAGCGAGAAATATTTGTCATAATCCTCTACAGTATCTGCCCAAAACATATTGCAAGAGATGCCGTCGAAATGTAGACGCGAAATGAGCTCTTCATCAAACATATCGCGCCAAAGCTGAACTCTTGTGCAATCGTATTTTTTTGCCATTTCATATATGCCTATCTCATCGTCGGGGAGCTGTATTGCAGTACGGGGAATATCCGGTGCGAGCCTCCGGAGCCAATAAAGCTCATCGGGAGAAGCAGCAAAATATACGCTTTCTTGGGCGTTATATTTGTTGATGAGTTCAGCAAGACGCTTTACAAGAAAGCCGTCCTCTCCGTGTTCCTTTAAGTGAATATTGAAGGTCATTTTATTTGCAAATTGCTCAAATACCTCCTCCGGGGTACAAAAGCTTACAGTCCAACCCTTATCTATACCTACATTGCAGGAAAGGAGATAATCAAGAGTGCTTTCGCTGACCCTTCCGTGTCCGTCAGATATTCTCTCAAGCTTGTCGTCATGTGAGACGACAAGCTTTTTATCCGAGGTCAAACGAACATCAAATTCTATTTCGTCTGCTCCAAGTGCGAGAGATGCGGCAAAGGAGGGAAGCGTGTTTTCGGGAGTGAGTTCCGACAGTCCTCTGTGTGCGCAAAATTTTTTCATGATCTTATCTCTCCCAAGGGAATGTATAGTCTGTAAGACCGTACTCATTGCGCACGCGTATCATCTCTGCTTGTACCGACTCATTTATCGGTACTCCACTGTCCTTACGGGACTGCCATATCTCGTATTCCTTCTCGCCCGCGGTATATATGCGCTCGGCATCGGGTGCCTTCTTTGAGGCGCGTACTGCACGGATTATATCTCCCGCTTTCTTGCGGCAGAGCTCCTCTCCGAGAAAATGATCGGTGTCGATCGCGATAAAGAAGTGACCAAGGTGGTAGGGGCGGATATTTCCATTCTCGTCCTTGCCGTCAAGGTCTTTTCCGTACCAACCGTCTTGAAGGACTGCCGAGAGGAATTCAACCACCATAGCAAAACCATATCCCTTGTAGCCACCAAGGGATTCGCCAATACCTCCAAGCGTTGTGAGCGCCGCTGTACCGCCACGGATTTTTGCAAGCGCCTCACCCGAGTCGCCCTCAACGGCATTTCCGTTTTCGTCAATAACAGTGCCGGGGTGAACATCTTCGCCGATGCGTGCGTAGTACTCTATCTTTCCGTTCTGCGTGATAGAGGTCGCACAGTCGAAGATGAAATCAAAATCTTCGTCGGTGGGGACTCCGACGGTGTAGGGGTTTGTTCCAAACATACCCTCAACGCCAAAAGTGGGAGCAACCGAAGGGCGCGCGTTCGTGCCCGTCATGCCGATACAGCCCGCCTTTGTTGCCATAGTCGCGTAATAACCCGCAATTCCGTAGTGGCAGGAATTTCTCACGGCAACCATACCCATTCCGTACTGCTTTGCCTTGTCGATCGCCATCTGCATAGCTCTGTAGCCGATGACCTGACCCATTCCGTGATGACCGTCGACAACGGCGGTGGTGGGGGTCTCTTTAATTATCTCAAAATTCGTTACGGGGTTCTGTATTCCCGCTTTGATGCGATCGATATATATCGGCTTGAAGCGATTGCAGCCGTGCGATTCGATTCCACGGCGGTCGCTTTCAAGAAGCACATCGGTGCATATCTCGGCGTCGGCTCTCGGCACGCCCGCGCCCACAAAGGCATCGGTGATAAAGCGAGTGGCGGTGTCCCAGTCAAGTATCATTTTAGGCATAAAAAATTCTCCTTTGTACTTGTAATATCTTTATACTTATGTTATAATGTATTTGAGCGAATTTGTCAATAAAAAGATAAAAAGTTGAACGAACTGCTCATAACATTGATAAATTCAGGCCAAAAAAAGAGCAAACGCGCAAAAGGAGCAAAATTATGCCGCTTAAGGAAAGAGAGCTTTTGATAATAGAATATCTGCGTGAAAGAAAAGAAGTGTCTGTTTCTGAACTATCAGAGGCACTTTTTGTAAGTGAGCCAACTGTAAGACGAGATCTTGCAAAGCTTTATAGGGCAGGAAAAATAGTGCGAACCCACGGCGGAGCTGTCTACCGAGGTGAGTTAGGGCAAAATCTGCCCCATTCCTTGCGAGAAAGAGAGCATTTTGATGCCAAAGCGATAATAGGCAAAAAGTGTCTGTCGCTTATAAAGGACGGAGACACCGTTATGGTCGATTCATCGTCAACGGCACTCGCACTTTTGCGCGAGCTGTCCGAGAGAAAATCTGTCGCAGTGGTCACAAACAACGCAAAAGCACCCTTTATACTTTCGGAGACAGGCGTCAAGCTCTTCGTCACGGGAGGCGAGATTGCTCCTAATACCTATGCTTATGTCGGGGGGTACGCCGAGAGCTTTTTGCGTGATTTTAATGCCGATATTTGTTTTTTCTCGGTGAGGACACTTACTTCCGACGGACAGCTTACAGATAACGCTATCGCCGAGAATAGTATGCGTCGAGTGATGATGGCTAATTCGCGAAAAAAGGTGCTTATGCTTGACTCAAAAAAAATAGGTGAGCCTTGCATCAACACCCTTTGCAGTCTTTGCGATGTAGACGCTGTTGTCAGCGAGAGAGACATTTCGGAAGGATTTGAGACTTCCTTTGAAAAATTTATATGAGAGAGGACTAAAAATGAAGGAAAAAGAGGTTGATAAGAATCTTATTGTTGAGACGACGATAGACAAGCCTGATATAAAATTTTACGATGCAAGACGCGAGCCTTTTGAGGTCTATGGGCTTTATGACTATAAAAATGAGCCTGCTTTTAAGCGCCTGCCCGATTCAGTGGGAACTAATGTAAATGATGGGGTAAGCTACCTATACCTGCATACGGCAGGTGGTAGAGTGCGCTTTTGTACCGATTCCTCGTATATTGCTATCAAGACCGAGTGGGAGCATTTTAATCTCATGCCTCATATGACACTTGCCGCAAGTGGCGGTCTTGACATATATATTGATGCCGATAACGGAAAGGCTTCAAGGTTTTATAAGACCTTCGTGCCGCCGGTTGATTCCGAGAAGGGGTACGAGTCGGTAATAGAGTTTGATAGTCGCAAGATGCGCTATGTTACGATAAATATGCCGCTTTACAATAAGGTTAACAACCTCTATATCGGTCTGCAGAGTGATGCAAAGCTGGGTGAGGGAAAGAAATATGCTTATGACAAGCCTGTTGTTTACTATGGCTCGTCAATAACGCAGGGCGGTTGTGCCTCACGCCCGGGTAACGCCTATCAGGCAATGCTCTCGCGCCGACTTGATATGGATTTTATAAATCTTGGATTTTCGGGCTCGGGTCGCGGAGAGGACACGATAGTCGACTATATGGCAGACCTTGATATGCTTGCATTTGTCTCGGATTATGACCATAACGCAACAGTACCCGGACTGCGCGAGACTCATTTGAAGATGTATAAGAAGATACGCGAGAAGCACCCCGATATACCCTATATAATGATGTCAAAGGCGGATATAGGTCCCTTTAGCCATTACAGCTATGATGACGCGGTAAATCGTCGCTTGATAATTTTTGATACATTCAGATATGCCAGAGAGAACGGTGACAGAAATGTATATCTTATAGACGGGGATTCTGTGTATCGCGGCCCCTATGCTGACAGTGCGACCGTTGATGGAATTCACCCGAATGATCTTGGCTTTTCGCTTATAGCAGATGCTTTTGAAAAGGTGTTTGAAGAGATAATCACAAATGGAAGGATATAAAAATGATAAGAATTATGTTTGTCTGCCACGGCAATATATGTCGCAGTCCGATGGCGGAGTTTGTTATGAAAAGACTTGTGCATGAGGCGGGCAGGGAAGAGGAATTTTTCATTCGTTCAAGTGCGACAAGCACAGAGGAACTTGGAAACCCTGTATATCCGCCTGCGCGACGCGAGCTTGCAAAGCACGGCATTGATACAACAGGCAAGGTGTCGGTGCGCCTCGCGGCCGAGGATTACGAAAAGTATGACTTTTTTATCGGTATGGATAGCGCCAACATCCGCAATATGACACGCATGCTTGGTGGTGACCCCGATGGAAAGATCCGCAAGCTTATGGAGTATACCACGCGTGGAGGAGATGTGGCTGACCCATGGTACACGGGTGATTTTGAGACAACCTGGTGCGATGTCCTTGATGGTTGCACCGAATTGCTTAAAACTCTATAAAA
The DNA here is from genome assembly GCA_045656985.1 of Eubacteriales bacterium. Lineage (GTDB taxonomy): Bacteria > Bacillota > Clostridia > Oscillospirales > CAG-272 > HGM12713. The sequence goes on from JAZOSH010000063.1 coordinate 15,330, forward strand.
TAGGTAAATTCAAATTTTGATTTATCGAAGAGTTAGTTGACGAGAAGGATTATCCAAAACCCTTTTTAAAAAAAGGGTTCTGGACTCCCAAAAACTTTCAATACAAAAGGTATAGCTCCCGCAGACCTTGCTCCGCCCTTGCGTGCTCACAACGGTCATAAACGAATATT
>JAZOSH010000064.1:0-1228 GCA_045656985.1 Eubacteriales bacterium
GCATAAATTTTCTTTCGCCGTATTATATCACTCGCGCCCTTTTGCCGACTCTTAAGGCACGCGGCGGTAAAGTGGTGATAGTTGGCAGTATAGCTCACAATTATTCTAAGACCGATGTAAACGATATAGATTTTTCGGGGCGTAAGCAGGCTTCAAAGGTATACGGAAATGCAAAAAGATACCTTATGTGCGCGCTTCCCGCGTTGCTTGCAAGAGAGGGTGTTGATTTTGCCGTTACTCATCCCGGAATTACCTTTACGAATATAACCTCGCATTATCCAAAGCTGATATTTGCCATAATTAAGCACCCGATGAAGGTTATTTTTATGAGTCGAAAAAAGGCGGCACTCTCTATACTTCTTGGTGTTTTTGAGAATACCGCCGAGCGAGAGTGGATAGGACCGCGTGTCTTTAATGTCTGGGGAATACCGAAAAAGAAAAAGCTTCGCAGTGTTCCTGATGATGAATATGAAAAAATAACAAATATAGCAGAACAGATATATGAAGGAAATTAAGAAGGAGAAAAAATATGCTTAACAAGAAAATCGAACTTTTAAACGGATACGAAATGCCCACGGTAGGATTTGGAACATGGCAGGCGCCTGATGGAGAGGTGGCATACAACGCGGTAAAGACAGCGCTTGAGTGCGGCTACAGACATCTTGACTGTGCGGCAATATACAGAAATGAGGCAAGCCTTGGCAAGGCAGTAAGAGATAGCGGTATTCCTCGCGAGGAGATCTTTGTTACAAGCAAGCTTTGGACAAAGAAACGCGGCTATGAGAACGCAAAGGCGGCTTTTGCAAAAACGATGGATAATCTCGGTCTTGACTATCTTGATCTTTATCTCATTCATTGGCCCGCAAGTCACTCGAGATTTGAGGACTGGAAGGAGATAAATGCCGAGACATGGCGCGCTATTGAGGAGCTTTACGAGGAGGGCAGGATCAAGGCTATAGGTGTTTCCAACTTTATGACTCATCATCTTGAGGCGCTTCTTGAAACGGCAAAAATCACTCCTATGGTAAACCAGATCGAATTCCACCCCGGCTTTACACAGGACAAGGTTGTAGAATATTGCAAGGAGAAGGGAATATGTGTTGAGGCATGGAGTCCTATCGGCTCGGGCAGACTTCTTGAGAATGAAATGCTCCTTGAGCTTGCCGCAAAATATAAAAAGTCTGTAGCGCAGATATGTATTCGTTTCTGCCTGCAAAACGGAGTTGTG
>JAZOSH010000065.1:0-6894 GCA_045656985.1 Eubacteriales bacterium
CCTTTCTTTCAGGGGTAGGAATGTAGTTATCAACTTCATTCATCAGTTCGAAGATAGGAGCGTATTCAGGAGCGCTGGGATCTTTGCTTTCGCAGAGAAGAGCAGCACGAGCGGAACCGCGAACGATAGGAGTATCGTCGCCGGGGAAATCGTAAGAAGACAGCAGATCACGGATCTCCATCTCTACGAGGTCGAGCAGCTCATCGTCATCAACAAGGTCCTTCTTGTTCATGAATACAACGATTGCGGGAACGCCTACCTGACGAGCGAGCAGAACGTGCTCACGGGTCTGCTGAAGAGGTCCATCGGTACCTGCAACAACGAGGATAGCGCCGTCCATCTGAGCTGCACCAGTGATCATGTTCTTAACGTAGTCAGCGTGGCCGGGGCAGTCAACGTGAGCGTAGTGACGAGTAGCGGTCTCGTACTCAACGTGTCTTGTGTTGATTGTGATACCTCTTGCTCTCTCCTCGGGAGCGTTGTCGATCTGATCGTATGCCATGAACTCAACGTTACCGTTCTGGAGACCAAGTGTCTTTGTGATAGCTGCTGTAAGAGTTGTCTTACCGTGGTCAACGTGACCGATGGTACCAATGTTTACGTGGGGCTTTGTGCGTTCAAATGTAGCCTTTGCCATTTTGAATTTCCTCCATTATAATTATTATTAATAAAATTTAATTTTAATTAGCCTTTAGCTCTTGCAGAAATGATCTGCTCCTGAATGGACTTGGGAACCTCTGCGAAGTGGCTAGGCTCCATAGAGTAAAGTCCACGACCCTGTGTCATAGAACGAAGGTCTGTTGCGTATCCGAACATCTCGGACAGAGGAACCATTGCTGTGAGTTCCTGAACACCGTTTGCAGACTCCATAGACTGGATCTGTCCACGGCGAGAGTTGAAGCCACCCATTACCGATCCGAGATACTCGTCGGGAACGATTGTAACAACCTTTGTAATAGGCTCTGTGAGTACGGGATTAGCCTTTCTCATAGCCTCCTTGAACGCCATAGATCCTGCGATCTTGAACGCCATTTCGGACGAGTCAACTTCGTGGTAAGAACCGTCGTAAAGTGTTACCTTGACATCAACAACATTGTATCCTGCGAGAACACCGTTCTGCATAGCGCCCTGAATACCCTGGTTAACAGGCTCGATGAATTCCTTCGGGATAGCACCGCCGGTAACAGCGTTGATAAACTCGTATCCCTTGCCGGGCTCGTTAGGCTCAAGAATGATCTTAACATGACCGTACTGACCTGAACCACCGGACTGACGCTTGTACTTGCACTCGTGGTCGACCTTTGCACGGATAGTTTCCTTGTAAGCGACCTGAGGCTTACCAATGTTAGCCTCAACCTTGAACTCACGAAGGAGACGGTCAACGATTATCTCAAGGTGAAGCTCACCCATTCCTGCGATAATTGTCTGTCCTGTTTCCTCGTCAGTATAGGTACGGAATGTGGGGTCTTCCTCTGCGAGCTTTGAAAGAGCAATACCCATCTTCTCCTGACCTGCGCGGGTCTTGGGCTCGATAGCAACGCTGATAACGGGCTCGGGGAATTCCATGTTCTCAAGAATTACGGGATGCTTCTCATCACAGAAGGTATCACCCGTAGTTGTATTCTTTACACCAACAACTGCTGCGATATCACCGCAGTAGCAAACATCAAGGTCGGAACGGTCGTTCGCATGCATCTGAAGGATACGGCCGAAACGCTCTCTGTTCTTCTTGCTGGAGTTGTATGCTGTTGTACCTGCAGCGATATTTCCCGAATATACGCGGAAGAAGCAAAGCTTTCCAACGAAGGGGTCGGTCATTATCTTGAATGCAAGTGCAGAGAAGGGCTCATCGTCAGATGCCTTTCTTTCTACCTCCTCGTCTGTATCGGGGTTTACACCCTTGATAGCAGGAATATCGGTAGGAGCAGGCATGTAATCGATAACTGCGTCAAGCAGCTTCTGTACACCCTTATTTCTATAAGATGTTCCGCATACAACGGGAACGATCTTGTTTGCTATTGTAGCCGCACGAAGTGCTGTCTTGAGCTCGTCGATGGAGATCTCCTCACCCTCACAATACTTCATGAACAAATCCTCGTCGGTCTCACAGATAGACTCTATCATTGCTGAACGATATTCCTCAGCCTGCTCACGCATATCTGCAGGAATCTCCTCAACACGCATGTCCTTTCCAAGGTCATCATAGTAGACATCTGCTTCCATTGTCATAAGGTCGATAATACCTCTGAAGGTCATCTCCTTACCGATGGGGAGCTGGATCGGAACTGCATTAGCCTTAAGTCTGTCCTTCATCATGCCAACGACACGGTAGAAGTCTGCACCCGTAATGTCCATCTTATTTACATAAGCCATACGCGGTACACCATACTTATCAGCCTGACGCCATACGGTCTCAGACTGAGGCTCAACTCCGCCCTTAGCACAAAGAACTGTTACAGCTCCGTCAAGGACACGAAGCGAACGCTCAACTTCAACGGTGAAGTCAACATGTCCGGGGGTGTCAATGATGTTTACTCTGTGTGTGTTGTTCTTAACCTCAGCGGGGTTGTTGTGGTACTTGGAATGTGCCCAGTAACATGTTGTAGCAGCAGAGGTGATTGTGATACCTCTCTCCTGCTCCTGAACCATCCAGTCCATTGTTGCGGCACCCTCATGGGTCTCGCCTATTTTGTGTGTTTTACCTGTGTAAAACAAAATTCTTTCTGTCGTAGTAGTCTTACCGGCATCGATGTGTGCCATGATACCAATATTTCTAGTACGCTCAAGTGAATATTCTCTTCCCATTAATTTGTCTCCTTATTTTAAGACAGATTAATATCTGTAGTGAGCAAACGCCTTGTTTGCCTCTGCCATACGGTGTGTCTCTTCCTTCTTCTTGAAAGTTCCACCTGTACTGTTCTTGGCATCAAGGATCTCTGCTGCAAGACGGTCTGCCATTGTTCTCTCGGAACGATTTCTCGAATAGTTTACGAGCCAACGGAGTCCGAGTGTCTGACGACGCTCCGCTCTTACCTCCATAGGCACCTGATATGTCGAACCACCTACACGGCGAGCCTTGACCTCAAGGACAGGCATAACATTCTCAAGTGCTTCCTGGAAAACTTCAAGGGGATTCTGTCCAACCTTGGCTTCGATCGATGCAAATGCATCGTATACGATTTTCTGGGCAACGCCCTTCTTGCCGTCAAGCATTACATTGTTGATAAGCTTTGTTACAAGCTTAGAACCGTAAAGCGGATCCGGCAATACATCTCTTTTGGATATACGACCTCTTCTCGGCACTGTACTTCCCTCCTTCATTAATAATTATGAATTCATAGGTACTCAAAAGCATTCTTCTGTAAGCGCGCGCTGCGTTTTGCATATAAACATTAAATTACAAAATCAGTCGGCTTTTTTTGCTTTATACCTTTACTTGTTGGCTCTTATTTCTTCTTAGGAGCCTTTGCGCCGTACTTGGAACGGCTCTGGTTACGGTTTGCTACTCCCTGTGCGTCAAGTACGCCACGGATGATGTGGTAACGAACACCAGGCAGGTCACGCACTCTTCCGCCTCTGATGAGGACTACTGAGTGCTCCTGAAGATTGTGGCCGATACCGGGAATGTAGGTTGTCGCCTCAAGGCCGTTTGTAAGTCTTACTCTTGCGATCTTACGGAGCGCGGAGTTAGGCTTCTTAGGGCTTGTTGTCGATACCTTAGTGCAAACGCCTCTCTTCTGGGGCGAAGACTGATCGGTAGCAGCGTTGTTCAGGGCATTAAAACCTTTCTGAAGTACAGGAGACTTGGACTTATATATCTTGTCCTGGCGTCCCTGTCTGACAAGCTGGTTAAAGGTTGGCATTCTTCCTTCTTTCCTCCTTCTTCAAAAATTCAATGTTTATATACAGACGCACTTATAGTGCGATTCTGTCTTACAAAATTACCTGCAATTCGCAAATAAATTCATTATATTATATCATTATTATGTGGCTTTGTCAAGATTCACAGGTTTTGATAAAAAAATTCTCCCTTTTGCGCAACAATAATGAAATTTGTGGCATTTTTTTGTGAAAATTACACATATATTTTACACTTTTATGGGGCTGTCAGCATCTGCTGACAGCCCCATTTTTAACCTGAAAGCTGTTTTTAGCCAACAAGGGACTCAGAGCCTTCGCCCTCACCCTTTTCATCATCAGCCTTAACAACACTTACATTGTGGTAACAGCCCATACCCGTACCTGCGGGAATAAGCTTACCGATGATAACATTTTCCTTAAGTCCGACAAGATTATCGACCTTACCCTTAATAGCAGCCTCTGTAAGAACCTTTGTGGTCTCCTGGAAGGATGCAGCAGAAAGGAAGGACTCTGTCTGGAGCGATGCCTTTGTGATACCGAGAAGCACCGGTGTACCCTCTGCAAGACAAAGGTTGGTCTCACCAGCATCTATTCTTGCCTGAATCTTTGCGTTCTCTGCCTCAAATTCAATAACATCAACATTGGAGCCAACGAGAATGTCGGTATGTCCGCTATCGGTGACATTTATCTTTCTGGTCATCTGACGGGCAATTATCTCAATGTGTCTGTCATTAACATTAACCGACTGTGAACGGTAGGTCTTCTGTATCTCCTTGATGATGTACTCATATACAGCATCAAGACCGAGAATTGCCATGATATCGGAGGGAGCCTTGTTACCCTCTGTAAGAGCCTGACCTCTGGTAACATGCTCACCGTCGGTAACGGCAAGTCTCATGCCGTAAGGAATCGGGTACTTAATAACCTCATCCTTCTCGTCAGTTGTAAGGATAACATCATTCGTGTTAGCTGTCTCACCTGCATGGATATGAACAACACCGTCATACTCTGCCATAACAGCGGGCTTCTTGGGAGTTCTAGCCTCAAAGAGCTCTTCAACTCTGGGAAGACCCTGTGTAATATCGCTTCCAGCGACACCACCTGTATGGAAGGTACGCATCGTAAGCTGTGTACCGGGCTCACCGATAGACTGCGCTGCGATAATACCAACTGCCTCACCGACATTAACCACCTTGCCGGAGGAAAGGTCGGAGCCGTAGCAGTGTGCGCAGATACCCTGCTTTGCATGGCACTGGATAGCAGTTCTGATATATACCTTATCAATTCCTGCCTTAACGATTCTGTTTGCCTGCTCCTCGCTGATCATCTCGTCGTCGCCAACGATGATTTCACCTGTTGCAGGATCAACAACATCACCGATAGTAAATCTACCGATAATTCTGTCCTGAAGCGGCTCAAGAACATTCTTATCCTTCTCGTCAATGATCTCACTTACCCAAGCACCCTTCTTGGTATCACACTTGACCTCGCGAACGATGACCTCCTGCGATACATCAACAAGTCGTCTTGTAAGGTAACCCGAGTCAGCCGTCTTAAGAGCCGTATCGGAAAGTGACTTACGCGATCCCTTTGCACCCATAAAGTACTCAAGGATATTAAGACCCTCACGGAAGTTTGACTTAATAGGAAGCTCAATTGTCTTACCGTTGGTAGCAAACATAAGTCCACGCATACCTGCAAGCTGACGCATCTGTGCAATAGAACCTCTCGCTCCCGAGTCAGCCATTATCTTGATCGGGTTATAAGCATCAAATCCGTTCTGGAGGGCTGCAGTAACCTCATTTGTTGTCTCTTCCCAGACTCTGATTACATTATTGTAACGCTCAGCATCTGTAAGCTGACCCATGAGGAAGAATCTGTTGATCTGGTCAACCTTCTTCTGTGCCTCTGCAATAATAGGCTTCTTCTCTGCAGGGATAGTCATATCGTAAACAGAGATAGAGAAGGATGCTCTTGTGGAGTAGCGGTAGCCCATCTCCTTGATGTCATCAAGCATGTTTGCACAAATAGCCGCGCCGTGCTTTTTGATGCAATGGTCAATTATCTGTCCAAGCTCTTTCTTCTTAACGACCTTCTGGATCTCAAGCTCAAACATATCATCTTCCGATTTTCTGTCTATGAAGCCGAGGTCCTGAGGAATGGGATTATTAAATATAAGTCTTCCAAGAGTTGCATTTACAAGCTTTGTTACCTGCTTGCCACCGATCTCCTTGGTAACTCTTATCTTGATAGGTGCATGGAGTCCGAGCGAGCCGTTCTCATATGCCATCATAGCCTCATTAAAGTCTCTGAATGCTCTTCCCTCGCCGGGCTCGCCTGCCTTATCCATTGTAAGATAGTACGAACCGAGTATCATATCCTGTGAAGGAACTGCAACAGGGCGTCCGTCAACAGGCTTGAGGAGGTTGTTTGCCGAGAGCATGAGGAATCTTGCCTCTGCCTGTGCCTCTGCAGAAAGCGGTACATGGACAGGCATCTGGTCACCGTCAAAGTCAGCATTGAACGCGGTACATACAAGAGGATGAAGCTTTATAGCTCTACCCTCAACAAGCACGGGTTCAAACGCCTGAATGGAAAGACGGTGAAGTGTGGGCGCACGGTTAAGCAGAACGGGATGCTCCTTTATAACATTCTCAAGAGCGTCCCAAACGCAGGGATTCTCATGTGCCTTTTCTATCTTCTTTATAGCATCCTTTACGCCGGGAACCTTGCCCATCTCCTCAAGTCTCTTAACAACGAAGGGCTTGAAGAGCTCAAGTGCCATCTCCTTGGGAAGTCCGCACTGATAGATCTTGAGCGAGGGTCCGACAACGATAACCGAACGACCGGAATAGTCAACACGCTTACCGAGCAGGTTCTGACGGAAGCGGCCCTGCTTACCCTTGAGCATATCGGACAGGGACTTGAGGGCGCGGTTGTTGGCGCCGGTGACGGCGCGGCCGCGGCGGCCGTTATCGATCAGAGCGTCAACAGCTTCCTGCAGCATACGCTTCTCATTGCGGACAATGATGT
>JAZOSH010000066.1:0-21914 GCA_045656985.1 Eubacteriales bacterium
CCCCTACCCCGCGCCGTGGTTTTACGCAAACAACTCCTTACCTTCGTCCGTCAACTGATACACACCAATCTTAATCCACCCGCTTGGAATAACCGCCACGCGCTTGCCGATAATCCCATTGTCCGCAAGGCATTTTGCTACACCAGCATTCTCGCTATAATCCTTGACGGCAAGCAAGTGCGGCGGGATTTCAATGCCAGGGTTGATAGAAGCGGTCAAAATCGGTTCGCCGTTATCGGCGTCAATGAACTGTAATGCGTTGTTGCCATTGTGATAATGCGCGGTTTTCATTACGCAATTATAATGGCGGAACTTGATAACCTTCTCTTTTGCGTTGCTCATTTTCTTTACTCCATTTTCGTTTTCGCTGAGGGTGTGCGGCAATCGCGCCGCCACTTTTCTTCCCCTCGCGAAAACAAGTGTAGTATATCATTTTTTCAGAATCAATGCAATGGGGTATGGATATTTTTTTGAGGAGTGATTTCTTGGGATAGTTCGCCTAATGTCGTTGCAAAAGGGCGGGGCTTGTAGCCGCCACCCATTGTAATGCGCGTATGTCTACGCCGCCCTTGCAGTTCCCGCCGCGAGTTCCTTGCGCTCTTGCTCTAATTGCCACGCATACACCGCCGCCGCCGTATCGTTTACTTGCCGCGCAAGCGCAGTATAATTTACCGCGTCAATGTCCTCTATCGTTTCAAGGGTATCGTAGACTTCGCCGCTCTCCTCATCCCACGGCATATCAAAGTCTATATCCATATCGCATTGCATTCCGTTATGCGGGGACTGTATGCCAATCTTCCACGCAATCTTCCACCCCTCGCCGTCATTGTGCCACCCCATACAAATATCCATTTCCCACTTGGCAGTATCACCCACGCGGAAGTGGCAACACCCGCAATCGTTCTCTTTGAGCCACTTCGCCCACGCCTTGATCATTGAACCTTTTATCTTGTTGAGTTTCGTCATTGTCATCTCCTATCCGCCGCCGTGGTATTGTCACTATGACTTCCCTTTTTCTGGCGACATTGAGTAGTATATCAAAACTTCCGTATATGCGTCAAGGGGGTATATGCTCTGACGGCGTAGCCCGATTCTTAGGGATAGTCCTATGTCGCCATTTTTTTTGGGGGGGCAGAAAAGATAAAGGGCGGATTTCTCCGCCCTTGTTTTCACGAAAAAGGTTGTTCGCTTTTTACTTACTTCTTCATAACTACCTCCTTCACCACTTCACCTTGTTTTATATCGGTTCGCGCTCGGTGATTATGCCGCTTTGTCGCGCTCGGCTTCGTCCTTCTCGCCCTTCCCCTTGACGCTCGCAAGGGGTTCTCCGTTCATAAGGCGCGATGCTCTCTGCGCTTGGTAGATTGCCGTCACAATCGTTTTTGCGGGGGTGTCTTTGAGAAACTTCGCCCACCCCACCAAATAGGCGGTCGAGTTATCAAAATCTACCTCAACTCCGTTCTCTCCGCAAAAAATCGCGGCGGCAGTCTCGGCAACCAACTCTTCCCGCGAATATGCGTCTTTGTGAGACGAATAGGCATTGCCCATCTTGCGGTCAAGCAGATGCTTTGCACCCGTGGAGTGAGCGCATTCGTGCGCAAGGGTGCAAACGCGCTCGCGCTCGCTCGTCATTTCGGCGGGAAGGTGAACAAGGTTGACGGACGGACGGAAGAAAGCGCAATTTTCGCCGCCCTCTTCAAACGCGATGCCATTATTGCGCATATAGTCAAAAAGCATACCCTTGGCGGCAATCTCGCGTTCGTTTGCGGGGGTTTTGTCTACCTCTTTTTCGCCCATAATAGGCGGCGCGATTTCGCCCTTGTCATTATGGACATTGTGGCGTTCCCACACATTGTAAAAACGGAGCACCCAGCCCTTTTTCATTTTCGGGTTGCCGTCCTTGTCCACCTCGGGGTTGCCGTTTTCGTCTTTCACGGCATAGTTAAACTGCGTATTGAAAAACGCAATCTCGCTCTTGCCCTTGTCGCACTTATAGCCAAGTTCAGACCACTGTTTGTAAGACGCATATTCGCCGTGAAGGAAGAAAACATTTACACCGCGATAGGGCTTCTTGCTTACCCTATTGATAGCAACCTCGCTCCCAACATAGGGCGATTTCCAAATCGGCTTCTTGCCGCTCTCAATCGCTTCCAAAAACTTCTGCTTGATGATGTCTTCTACCTTCATTTTTTTTGTCTCCTTGTTTGCCCTTCGGTTCGCTTGCGCAACCTTTACGCCTTGTCCGCCGAAGATGCGTGTATTATATCATAGTTTTCGTTATTGCGTCAAGGGGGGTATTTCAGCCGCGAACAGTTCTACCACTTTTATGTGTTTGTAGCCAATCCCCATATCTTTTACGCGTGACAATACTTGACTATGTGTCCGCTCTGCCGCCGTCACATAATCAAAAAACCTCGCCTTGTCTATGTTTGCAGTAAAACCTAATCTTGAATAATTCTCTTTTTCAAGGAAAAGCGGAAGGTCTGATTTTCCATCTTCTCCATACGAGACAATGGCATATATTCCCGTCCGTTTTACCTCTTTTTTCATAGTATCTCCTTTGCGTTTGTGGTGCTATGCGGCGCGATTGCGGCGGCGAGTGGTTCGCGGCTTGTTATTCGCGGCAATAAGTCTTTGATTAAGCCGTGAAACCTCATTTCGCAGTTCAGCAATAGTATTGTCGCGTTCGTCTCCAATAGGCGCGAAACTGCGTCCAATAGAATCCTCGTAAATGTCATTATATTCTTTTTTAGAGAGGTCATTGCCATTACGCAATGCGGAATCCAATTCCCTAATCGTCTCCGCCATAAGATTGATACGGTCTTCACGGCTCTTCAGCATTTGCAGAAGGTCATTCAGAATCGGCTCGTCATCACGCGAGACAGTAAGTGTGCCGTGGGCTTCTTTGCAGTAGTCAAGGTGGACGGCGATAGTGCCGTCAAACTTGTATTCCTTACGCATAATGCCCTCGAAGTCAATGTCATCCATTTTTTTGCTCCCTTCTTTTTTAGCGGAGCGGTAAAGCACCGCGCTCTACCTTCTCTCGCCTTGTTGGTGTGTAGTATAACAAATTTCGCTGATACTTGCAAGGGGGTTTAAGAAGTTGAATGTCGCGGGATAGACCCTTGTCCTCTTGGTGTTTAAGAAAACAGGGGAAGGGGGCAGTTGCCCCGCTTCCCGCGCCGCTTACATTAAGCCGCGCTTACCCCCTTACTATTGTCTGCCGTCACTCTCTCGCTCGTCACTTTACGCCGTCCAGCAAGTAGTTTCTCTATCTTACACTTCTCAATTGCAGTAAAAACTTTGGATTTCGTGGTAGTGTCCCACGGCTGACAATACTGCCAATGTGCTGACCCATTGCGCGAACTTACACGCCATGAGATTATACGCGCTCCGTCAATCCTGACAGTAAAGCGGTCTTTACAAGGCGTCCATTTCGCATAATCTCCTGCCAATGTCCGCTCATACGCGTCCTTCTTCTTGTGGCACATTTCTTGCGCCTTGCGAATGCGTCCTAGCATATCGGCTGGTAGGTCTTGCCTGCTCTTGCATCCCATTTTCTCGCAAAGGTTGCGCTCCACCTCATACCACCGAAATATGTGCGTCCACATCAAACGCGCCCTCTTGTATGCGAGTTTGTGAATCACGCCATACTCACACTCTTGAAGGAAATCATTTTGGCGCACCTTGCCAACGGCGACAAAGTTGCCCGAAATGAAATCGTGGATTATCATGGTGTTGACATCCTCTTCAGAATCCATCGGCTTGGAAGTCCATTTTCGGAAATCATAGCACTCCCTGCCCGTCCGAGGATTGACAAGGAAGCAATTTGAACTTGCGCTCGTTATGTCGCAACTCCATTTTCCATCGGCGTTCTGCTTGATTTTCCCGATTGACCTTACTCTTTCGTGGCTCATAGTTTTTGTCTCCTTTTTTGTTGTCGCTTGGGAATGGTCGCACCGCGCAACCCTTTTCCCTCGCAGATAAGTGTAGTATAGCAAATTTTCGGGAATCGTGCAATGGGGTATCTGCTATTTTCTCTTTTTCTTGCGCTTGCAGTTGCCGCCCTGCGCCTGTATCTCCGCCATGCGTTGCGCCGTCAGCATACGCGCCCGTTCCTTCCTTGCCTTACGATCGGCATTGGGGTCGCTTCCGTGATGATCCATCGCGCTTATCATATCAGATGCTCTATGCATATAATGCATAAAATCACCCATTACGCCCATTGAAGCCATAAGTGCAAATTTCTCCTTGCCGTTCATGTCACGCCGCCTTTCCGTTCTGCCGCCTTACCATTTCGTTGGTAATGGCTTCGGTAAGGAATTTTGACCTGTCGGTTTCGGGAATGGATGCGACCACTATCGCCGCTTCCTTGTCTACGCGCATACGCATATACACCGACTTACCCTCGTATGGGTAGAACTTTGCGCGGGTAGTCTCGCCGCCCCTGCGGGATCCTTCCGCCGTGCCGTGTTGTCTCATTTTCTTTTCCATGTTGGTTTCCCTGTATTGGAGATTTCTTGGGATAGTGGTGGCACCCCCCCCCCACCTTACTGAATAACCCCCAACTTAGCACATAGCACACGCCCGAACGCCAAGCGCATATCGTCATAATTCCATTCCGAATGGTCAGCACTTTCGTGAATGTCACGCGCAATATCGTCGGCCAAGGCATATCCTATGTTGCGGGAATAGTCACGGCTAATCGCGCCATCAACGCCATTTTCAAAAGCCGCGATAGCATCTGCAAAATAATCTCGCCCTTCTTCGGGGCTGCTGAAAGTAAGGTCTTTATAAATAGCACTAATATCGGGCGTAGTTTTACGAATGAAAGCAACGGCGGATTCAACTGTATCACATCCCGCCAACACAACCGCATTGCCGACCTTTGACACAAACCAAGACTCAAAATCGTCCGTATGTCCGCCATCTGCGGGAACAGGGTCTTTACCCGTTTCCTTCGTGTACAAATCAAAAAGATTGTTCTGCTCATCCTTCGCAATAAACTTGTCCACCAATGCTTCAATTTTCTTTTGAATGTTGTCCATAGTGGATATCCTTTCTCTTAATCTTAATTAAACCGAACCACGCTCTTCCCCGTAGTATACTCAAATGTCACGCGCTTGGCGCATTGCGGCACAATCTCCGGCTTATTTAAATTAACCCAAGAAATAAACCGCAGAGGGCAAGCATCTTTGAAGGTCGCTTCCATCGCGGACATAGGGCAGAGTTCTTCATATCCATACCCCTTCATTGTCTCGATATCTTCGGGTGTCTCGGCCACATAGATTTTGTGGCAACCATCTGTGAAAAACCCAAGCGCGTGTTTCACGCTGATTCCCGATATAGCAGTAAGTTTCTTACTCATTGTTTTGTCTCCTTTTTGTTTTGTCTTCGGGGGCTTCTCGCACCGCGCTTACGCCTTGTGTCCCGTTGACATTGTGTAGTATATCATTTTTTCCGTAATGGCGCAAGGGGGTATTTCTCCCCCTTGCGCCGTTGGATTTCTAATCCTCATCCCCCTCTTCGCTCCCCTCTCCCTCGCACTCATCGTTCCACTCTTCAATAACTTCGTCTAACAACTGCCCAAGCAGATAGCACCGAATAGTCACATCCGCCCACTCGCCCGACAACTTCTCACGGAGTGTAGCCGTATCAGTGCAAAACTCGTCCATTGCTTCACCAAGAAGGTCAAGATTGTGACACACATTCTCTTCCGCTTCCCAACTGTTGAAGGTATACGAACCGCTTGCGTTCCCCGTCACGGAATCAGAGACGAACATATCGTCGTAAAGGGAATCGCGTTCCTTGTCAGTTATCCGCTTGCCCTTCTCGCAATGCTCGTCAAGATACTCTTTGATATCATTCTTGACGACTTCCCGATAATCATACCTTTCAGACATTTCTTTGTTTCCTTTCCTTTTGTCTTGCGGGGTGGTAGTCACCGCGACTTCCTTTCCCCGCGAAAACAAGTGTAGTATATCATAGTATCCGCTATTGCGTCAAGGGGGTATTTACGCCGCCCTATCTACCCTCACCCTCATAGTCACCTCATCGCGCGGAATATAAATATCATCCTCGGCGCATACAACAGTTCCTTTCTCGTATGCTCCCGCTTCACAAAGCATATCCGTTATTCCATCCTCGCCATAGAATCCCCAACACGAATCCTCTTCTTCCCAATCCTCATAGACTTCTTTCCGCGTCTCTACAACAAATCCGTAGACATCCCCAGTCACATACATATTTAAGTCAGACACCTCCGCTTCTGCTCTTTTCATAGCCCCTTTCGCGGAAAAACGCTTCAGCCCCATTTCCTCGCAATAATGCTTCTTGTCTACATACATAAATCCCGCGCATCCCGAATCCCACCTATCATTGAAAGGCGTCAGAGACAACACAATGCCGCTATGCACATAAGCATACAGAGGAATAGCGAACAGTCCGTCCTTGAACTTCGCTTCTTCGGGAGACTTCCCATAGTCCACCACGGGGTTCTCCGCTCCATTGTCACTCGCAAGATACCTACAATCAGAATGGAGTTTGAAAAGGTTATCCCATTCGCGGGGGTTCTGCGGGTCAGAATCCCGCTTGATAATTACACGGCGAAGTGCCTTGGACTTGTCCGCATTATCTATGCTAAGGACAGACTTTGTAATTGCTACTATTTTGTTCTTCTTCATTTCTTTGTCTCCCTACAAACGGCTTGGCTTCAGCACCTTGCTCTTGCCTATTGTCCGCTTGATGGTGTGTAGTATACCATAATTCAGAAATTGGCGCAAGGGGGGTATAAAAAAATATCCCCGCTTGGCAGTAGAACGCCGAGCGGGGATTTTGAAGGATAGTGTATGCCCTTACGATTCGTGCGGAAGGTGTAGCCAAAACGCGAATGACGCGGACTTGATATACGCCTTGCGCTTCTCGTCTATAATCATTCTGCTTGCGGGTTCAACATCAGCCCATGTCTGGTACAACTGGAATGCCCTCTGCATTGATATTTTGTTCGCTTTAAAGAACTCAATATTAGTCTGCCGCTTGTCGGGGTAGACGCGTTCTATAATTTCGCCGTGGTTGATTTCGGGCACTTCCTCTGTGTTGGCAGTCGATTCAGAAGACGGCGGGTCCGCCTTTGCCTCATCTGCCTTGGGGGATTGAGCCGCGCCGTTCTGCAGATTCTTTATGTGGTCGCGCATCGCAAGGATGAACTTCGCCATAAGCAACTGTTCTTCCTTGTTGAGCATAGTAAACGCTTCGCCATTAGCATCCCGCGTCTTTTCTGCCCACTCTATTATCTGCTCGGCCTTGGTTATCGGCTCTCTTATTGTTTTGTTCGCCATACGGGTTTCCTTTCCTTGTGAATATTCCTAGGGATAGTCTGGGGGTATCTTACCATTTTTCCCTTTTGTGCGCAAGGGGGATTGTTAAGACAAAAAAAATGCCGCTCCACCCGGAGCGGCAAGGGAGCAAAGAAATCTGTTGCAACGGGCTATGCGGCTTTACCCGCGCCTCCCCACAGACCCTTTTCGGGAATTGGCTTATATCCAAGACTGTTGTATGACCCACCCTCGCTATCACAATAAACGCCATACTTCACCTCTGCAATACTCTCTTGAAGAAAATCAAGAATCTGCGCCTTGATACCATCGGGAAGGTTGTAGTCAGCAAAATAATCTCGATATGCCCTTTTCTCACTCTCAATCATTGCTTTACCGCTCATACCCGTTGACCCATAGGCAATCTTGCTTTCGCCCATACTCCACAAATCACCTATCGTTTCCAATGTATCGTAAGTGAATGCGATATGGTTAGCCGTCAGAATAGGACGCATAATGAGAAGCATTTTCAGAAACGCATAGGCATTCCCCGCTCCATCAACAAGCACCCCGCCAAACCGCATTTTCGCAGAGGACTTGATACGAATAGATAGATTGTAGGCAGAGTATTCAATTTCTGCAACCCACTTTTTAGGAAGGACTTGTGCAATCCCGCGCTTGATAATGGGAACGGCTCGAGCGTTCTCTTTGTACTTTTTTTCAAGGTCTGCTATTTCTTGCATAGCTCGGTCTGCGGCAATGTCTTTGCCCGAAGTATACAGAAGGGTATATGCGATATCTTTCGCATTGAACACACCCGTATAATGTATGGTTGCCAACTGCACAATCACTCGTCCTCTGTCCGCCTTGCGCTTGGCGGCATTGAACTCTTGAACCTTGCGGCGGCAATCGTCAAATGTAAACTTGATACCCTCCTTATTATTTTTCGCTATCTTGGACAAAGTATCTCGCGTAATCTTGGCGATATCCTTCTGCGAGAGATACCCCTTCTGATACAGTTCTGTCATAATCTGCATAATACACCTCCTTCATTTCATGTTTTGTGTTTTGTTGCGGCAAGGGCGGTCTGCGAAGTGCCTACCTTTTCACCCTTGACGCCGCATAGTATATCATAATTTCAGAATCAACGCCATGGGGGTCAGCACAAATCCGTCAGTTCACCTTTCTCAACATCATAAGCATTTACACAATGAGTATCAATAACTTCAGGGTCTTGCAGTTCAAAATCCTCATCTGCGGCATTCGATCCTGCTTCTTGCGCGTCTTTTGCAAACACTTCAACTTCTACTCGGCAATCCACTTGCAGAGATACCACAAACTTCCTCACCTCATCACACTCTGCTTCAACCGCCTTCAGATAATCATACTCACAATACTTCTCATTATACTTTTCCAACGCCTCTTCTTCATTCTCTGCCTCGCAGACAAACGGCAACCCATCACACTCATTATTGTCAATCTTCTTGACGCGTTCATCCTCCAAAATCCTCTGTATGTCTCGGTCGCTAATATGCCCGTAATCACCATTCATAGCGCGGGAGTCTTCTTCCCACTTGGTGATCCCATTGATACGAAACATCTTCTTGTTGTTCTTGTTGTTCTTGTTCTTGTTCTTCATTTCTTTACTCCTTTCCCCGTTGCCCGATAGGTCAGCACCTTGCTGAACCTTCTCTCGCGCAACTGTGGTGTAGTATACCAAATCTTTTGTTTTATTGCAAGGGGGGAAGTATCCCCCTTCGCCGCATCGCCTTTGTAAGCCCGATTATATCAAGAGAAAGAGAGTTCCACTCTGCCGCAGTCTTTTCTGCCAATGCGTAGCATCCGCGTTCCCGCAGTTCGTCAAGTTCATTGGCAAGAGCATCGCGCCGTTCCTTCATCTTGCGCAATGTCTCTATCGGGTGTTGGGGGAGTTCTATATCTACATTCTCATATATCGGTTGCCCGTCACTCGCAATCTCCTTGCCGTTCTCAAGTTCGTCCACAATCCGCCTGTACCTTGCGCTCTCCGCACCTTCGCACATACGCGCTCCTACGGTGTAGAAAAACTTAGCCGCCCTTCGAGACTTCCACTCCAACCGCTCCCCATAGCAATCTACCTTACACGGCTTGTCGTTCTTCCCGTAAGGTCCGTATTTGGCGGCTTCCCTCGCGGTCATTTCCGCAAGTTTGCTCATCTGCGGGGCTTTGCGGCTCTGAATCCGCGTCCTAATGAAAACTGCCATAGTTGTTCTCCTTTCTTTTTGATTTCGTGGGATAGAGAGTTCCCCCGCTCACTCGGCGCGGGGGAGTGCTACCAACTGCATAGTAAACTCTATCATTTCGTCTCCATAAAAGAAGTATGAGTATGGGGTGTATTGCGCCGTTGCGTCTTTGAGGTGGTACTCTTTTATTAACTGCTCTTTCCGCCTATTCCCTTGCTCGCGCAGAAAATCCTTGGCTTTGTTCTCTTCATCAAAGAACCGACAACCAACCACCCCATAGGTGGTGTCCACACCAATATATTCCTTACAGGTGACAATGTAGATTTTATTCATACTGATTACCTTTCCTAATCCATAAAGCAGTTCGTCAAAGTGGCGAGATGCACCTTTTCATCTTCTGCCTGTACATACAGGCAAACCTTGTCTGCCATCACCCGTACCGCAACCTCGTCGGTGTCCTTGACCGCCCCACTATCAATCAAGTCCTGTGTTGCATACTGTAAATCGCGTAAAGTCATGTCATACCTCCTTTCACTCGGCGGGGGTCAAGGTAATCTGCTTTACGACAAGCCTTCTCTTTTCTAACGGAGTGTTGCCGTCGAACTCTGTCTTGGTTTTTTCAAACTGCGCTATATCGCTCGTTGCTTGTTCTTTATTGTCGTACCATACGGCGTCTCGCAAATCGAAGGTAAAAGCGTATACTATCCACGGCAGATACTCCGTCTCGCCTTGATAGAATCTATCACTCTTGGTATCGACAATAACATAGAGATTTTCCATGTCACACCCCCTTTCAGCCCTGTACCACAGGGCACTCCTTGCGGATGAAGTTAGCAACCTTCTTCTGCGTATTGCGCCCCTCTTCGACTACCGCCTTTACAATGAAGTCAATAGTCCATTTCTCGAACTCTTCCGTATACCCGTTCGACGCGTAGTTTTCGGGGCGCGGTAGCGTGTCATGACACCAATCCCCATCGTCATTGTCGGGGTCGTACCAGTTCACACAACTCTTGCCCGTCTTATGTTCGTATGCTTGCTCTAGGTTTACGCTAATGTCGCAACCTTTGGGAACGGCCTTGCACCAGTCTGAAACGCTCACCCAAACAGTCTCGCACAACTCCTTCTGCTTCGGTGTCATTTCATGTCCGCACCAAGTGGAATCCTCTTTCGCAAACTGCTTCGCCGTCTCAATTATACCATACTGTTCAAGTATGTCCTTCAGAGACTGCGGCATTTCGTCAATGAGGTCTTCTATCTCGTCAAGGCGCGGAATGTCAGAGAACTCGTCCTCTATCACTCGTTCAAAGGCATTGCAGAATCTCTCGTCCTGTACGGCAACATTGTTTATCTGCGTCCGCAGTTGCCGCTTGTAGTTGGACGGCGGCACGGCGGCGTAATCGTCCTCGAGAATCTTCCGCATGGCTTCTGCCACGCTGATGTCCTGTCGTATGCGTATCATATTACACCTCCTCCGTCACTTCGCTGAAACTGAAAACGCAGTTTGCATAGTTGTATGTGCCGCTCGTCATAAAGCAGTCCGCTATCTCGCCGATGCAGTTCTTGAGACTGCCTTTGCCGCCATTCTCGCCATCTCCGTCTCCCAATTCAGAGATAACAAGATCGGCACTGAACTTGCAAGCATTGCTCTTCTCCCCGCAATACTTGAAGGTGAAGTAATCCTGTCCGTCCTTCTTGCACTTCAAGAGCCAAACGCCCGAATAATCCCAATGCCGATAGTCGGGGTCTCTGTTCAACCTATCAATGAACGCGTTTAAGCTCTTAACCATACGGTTGGCTTCCTCGGTAGCCGTAGGGTCATCAACACGATAGTCGTGTTTCCACCCGATTATATTTTCCCACTTCTGACAGTTGAAAACATCACAAATCTTCTCTGTCCATTCCTGTTCACTCATCCCTTCGGGACGCTTCATCTTGTTCGAGAAGCGGTCGATGATAGAATAGGTCTGCCCATCCGTACTGTCGCAAAGCCACGACAGGCAGATGTTGAAGTCCGTGTCTTCCAAGAATAGGTTTGGTCTGTCCATTGTTTTGTCTCCTTTTGTTTGTTGTCAGCGGGTGGAACGCCCCTTGCGCCCCTTCCTCGCCTTGATGGTGTGTAGTATACCAAAGTTTTTGGAATAGTGCAAGGGGGGTCAGAATTTTACTACTGCGCTTTGACTTCTTCGATTTTCCAATCGGTAGATTTTAGATACTCCCTATCATCGGCAAAGTTCTCTTCAGCCAACTGCCGCGCCTCTTTCTTGTTATGGGCTTCTACCGTTATGTAGCAGATAGAATGTTCAATCCAAGACACTTCATACCGCCTGGTTTTGGTTGCCTTGACTATAAATTTGAAGGACACCTCGCCTATAAAGGTTCCCTCGATCACCGCCGTGTTTAATGTCGCGATTTTCCAATTAGGGTGCCTTTTGCAGATAGCATTTATCTTGTTAGTTAATGATTGCAGACTTTCGTCCCTAACCCTATCTGTGTAAGCACACGATGGAGTTATATGCACAGTCACGCCGTCAATGATTTCCACACCGTTAATGGTTTCTGTGTCTTTAATCATTTTCTGTCTCCTTGTTGTTGCACCAAGACTTCGGCTCAAGCACCGTGCTTTCGCTTTCTCCGTCTTGATGGTGCATAGTATACCAAATTCTGCGGAATCGCGCAAGGGGGTGTTGGCAGATTCTTTAAGAAGCAAAAGAAAAGCCCCTTGTATGGCACAAAGTTAGGCAAGCATGGCTACAAGGGGCAAGGCATTACTACCTTGATATATGCCGAATGTTGTAGGATAGTCTGGCGGGTTTCCCGCCAGTATGCAAAGAAGAGGGGGGCGCACCCGCGTCCCCCGTGGTTAACACAACCGCTACTACCGCTATATGCCGACTGTTAGAAATAAAAAAAGGGGGCGCACCCGCGCCCCCAAGGAGACAAATCATCAGTACAGATGCACCCCTATTCCCAATGAGATATGGACATTGCGTGGGTTGGTTCTGTTGAATCGTGCCCCACATGGGCATATGCGGGAGAATAGGTAAACTTTCTTGGGTCTGCATCACTCGCAAGCATAATGCGCCGTCCGTCCTCTGTAAACAGAATCCCGTCCATATACGCTTCCACTCGCTTCTCATATTCCATATGTCCACGCTTGACCTTTATCTTGCCATAGTCAATGACCTTGGCAAACTGGTTGCGACGCCACATAGTATACTCGATACGCTTCATCTGCGTGTCGGGTATCACCCAATAAACACTACCAGGTTCACCGCGATGGTAGACAGGAATGTTGCGCTCTGGCACTTCCTTGAGAACATTGAGGGTGAAGTAGGGCTTATATTTTTCAATGTTAGCCCTACGCACTTTCACCTCGTCTGGTTCGGTAAAGCCATTATCCTTGAAATCCTGACTGTCCACATTTGGGACTCGGAAGTCAAGTCGGATATACGCATTTCGCGGGATAGAGTCAGACACTGTTTCCGCCGACTTCGTGAATATCCAGTTGTCACCCAACATAACCACGGCATCGCACCCTTCAAGTCCGTCAAGGTAATTAGCCATCTGACGAATGAACTCCGCCACGGTGTAATGCGCGGTTTCGTGCGTACTCTTGTTGGTGCAAAAAACCAACTCGTCATCGCCCGACCAGTACCAGTCAGTCACCTTGTGGCATTTGGCGAAGTTGTTGTCACGCGCCACCGCGTCATAGATGCACTCTTTGCTAATCTTCGTCATGATTCAGCCCTCCTTCTCAATCTTCGCTATAACCTTGTCGTAGTAGTGTCCGTTTTCGCCGCTCTTAAACAACTTGTATGTCGCTGGCTCGTAGGCGCGGAGATACCGCATATACGATTCATCAGACATTGCAACGCACCTATCGGACTTAGCCCACGGGCAGTCGCCGCAATCGTCATGGTCTTCGCACTCGTTGCAGGGCATCGTGACATGACCGCACTTGGGGCAAATCAGCGCACCCACCTTCCCTGCATAAAATGCCTTTTCGTCGAAGACTTGGTTTAGAACTTCGTCGCACTCGTCGCAATAGTTCTCCGTCAGAATATCTCTTCTCCTTGCCATGTCACACCTCCTTGCGATCTGCCATAGTGATATACAGTACGGCAACCTTACCACTTAATGTTTTTGGATTGGTTTCAATGTACACATCCACATCGGGCTTGATTCCCTTTTCAAGAAGCGACTTCACCGTAGCAAGGTTCGCTTCGTCACCACGCTTGTAGTCTGATACTTGAATGTTCCGTCCGCACCCATCCCTGTCGATTATGCGAACGAATACCTCGCAGTTCAACTGGTTCAGAAATGACTTCAACATCATATTACACCTCCTTGCTTGTTGCTTATGCAACCTTCTTGCCCTCTTCCCCATTGTAGTATGCGTAAATGGCATTAAGCCGACCCATCGCCTCGGCAATCCACCATTCCGCGTCTACAACCTCAATGTCATATCCTACGACCCCGTTCAACTCGTCATACAGAGACTTATACTCCGCATAATGCGCAGGACGGCAGTTCCCCGCGATCCAATCAACCCCGCAAGTGCCGTGCTGACCTACATGAGAATAGCAATCCTTGTACTGATGATTCCCCGAATCTGTGAAGACCGCCGTGACTTCCCTTGGAAGTACCGTGCCGTCACTCATCCGCGTTCGCTTCTTCTCGATGAAGAAAGCAATCTTCGCTTCCAATCTTTCCATTGTTTGTCTCCTTTTGTTATCTCGCCGCGATTCACTCCCCCACCGTGGGTTTGTCCTTCTCTCGGTTTGATGGTGCATAGTATACCATATTCTGCGCTATCGCGCAAGGGGGTCACGCACATCCCCTTCTAAATCCTCCCCTAACCACCGCGTTGCTTACTGTATACGAGCCGACCGCGTAAGTTGCTCTTGCGTCCACGCCTTCTGCTCGGTCCGCCCTTGCCACCGAATCAATGCCCTTCCTCGCGTTCTCTGCGCTCTTATATCCTTCCCTTACCCGCTCAAACCTTCCGTTCCACGACCTAATTATGCACCACCGCGTGTGTGCTTGCAGTCCCACCATGCTATTCTCCCCTCTCAAATGACTGGATTGTACTTGAATGTAAGCCCATTGTGGCAGAACCCCGTAAGGTCTGAAACATAATCGGTCAGAAAATCCTCCAACGCCGTTTCGTTGATACGCCACTTGCCCTTGTCAAGGATATCCTCTGACACAAGTCTGTCAACGCTTACCACGAAATCAAGGTGCTTGTCGGGGAGCGGTTCTCCTTCGTCTACATCCCACTCGACCTCGCAATCAAACCTTACCTCTGTGCATGGTTTGATTCCGCGCCCTGTCCGCTTCAACTCCTCGCGCCAAAACTTGAGTGACTTGCGGATACCAAGAAAGCAATCCTTGGCTTCTTGAATGCGGTTTTTAGCCGTCTTCATCTGCCTTTCCAACTGCTTGATACGGGATTCAATTTCCGTTCTTGACATTTTCATTTTAGGTTCTCCTTTCTTGCTCTTTTTAGAAGTATTCAATCTCTCCATCAGTTTTCTCTTCACCGGAAGTTCTTACTTCAACATCGTCCGTCGTTTCGTAGCCATCTCTCCAAACATTCACATCGCCACGGTCTACCATTTCCTGCACCATCTTTTGTGCCTCTTTTCTACTTGTTGCTTCCACTTCGTATGACCGCGCCACTACCCAATGCACATCAACGGCGAATAGGTGCTTGCCCTTCTTGAACTTGCCATCGTAATAAGGCACGAACGGAAGTTTTCTCTTCTGTATCTGCCATGTGATACCCGCTTCACACTCTGCCCTCATCTTGTACTTGGGAGGGAGATACAAGTCTTTCTCGTTATCGAAAATACACCACCACACCTTCCCATCAATAGAGGTGCGCTTAGACGCCACAAAACGCAACTGCCCATACACGGGGCGTTCGAATACCGCAACCTTGCTTCCGTCCTTGCGGAAATAGATATGCGCTTTCTTGCTCATATTGAGTTTTCCTTTCTTGCTTGTTAGTAGAGGCAACCGACATAGACGGACTTATCCCGTGCCTTGCCAAGGACAACGCGCCTACATCCAATCGCCGTCGCAATGTCGGGAAGGTCAAGGCGGTGTGCCTCGCGCTTGAACTCGAAAATAATATACTTCTCCTCCATATTCACTTTCACTTGAACAAGGTCGTTGGGGCTAATCCCTCTATTGCTTGCAAGCATCCCTCCAAGAGTGTATACGCTGATACACTTCTCAAACATCGTGTCTTTGACAGCGATTACCATTTTTTGTGTCTCCTTTTGTTGCCCACCAAGCGATGCGGTCAGCACCGCGCTTCCCTTCTCACCGCTTGATGGTGCGTATTATACCACAATTACGAAATCCCCACAAGGGGGTAGGGGTCGCATATCGGAGTGTCGGGGGGTTCTTCTATGCCACTCTCAACCACATCCTCAAGTTCCTTGCGCAGAATCCGCTTCCGCGCCGCCCTCAACTTCTGCCATGTGGTCGCGTCCTTGATGACGATAACCCCATCGTCTACTGTGTGGTCTGCCACCAACTTGTCAAGAAGGTCAGAGAACTCATCCCAACTCGCGGGCAAATCCTCGCTCAGCGCGTCCAACTCCATTGTCTCTACAACGGGCAACTTGTCCTTCCACGTCCTCACATCGCCGCTCGGCTTCATATAACTCTCTGACATCATGCCCCTCGTCTTCCTGTTGGGGAATATCCCGTAGAGGTAGTTGTCATCGTCCATTACCCACCGCACGACCTTGCCCTTCGCATTCAGCACGGGTGACTGAAAGTTGGTCTTCAGAAAAACCACATAGTCCTTGTCCTCCACTTCGGGAGTGTACTTCTCAATCATCTTGTAAGACATTTTACTTCGTTCCTTTCTCCTTGGATTTCGCGGGATAGAGTGGTGCCCCTCACTTGTCGAATGTAACCGAAGTCAAGTAAAGGTGGGACTTTACTGCCCTGACCGTCTGTTTGTATAAAGACCGTGCTTCGGCAGACTCATCCCTCCCCATGCGCTCAACATGGACTTGCAAGTGTGCCATATATCTATCAATGTCACGCCGTAGCGATTCCAATATCCTTATCTGCTCTTTGGACTTTTCAGCCAACTGGCGATTCGTAAACTTCCTCTTCATGTCTCAATCTCCTTTCTCGCTTACTTGCATACAGGGCATTCCGCCATGTCGTACTCGGTATCGGTGTTATCGTCCATCCAATAGTGATGAACATCCAACTCCGTCATAATCTTAACGAAGTCGTAGTCATCGGGGTCATCCATGTGTTCTTGGATGTCCATAATAACTCCGTCCTTCGCACCATTAAAGGTCTTGTGGACTTCGGGGAAGTTCTGCCCGTCCTTACGGATGTTCAGAACCCAAACCCTATTATGGTTGTCTTTCTCATTATGCTTCACTTCCACATCGTCTGATGTGTCTTCTCCCTTATATCCCATGTACTCGTTGATGACGGACAGAATACCTCGCAGTTTTTCCTCTTTTGCCTTTACCCAAGTGCTCGCATTTTCCCCATCTCCTACTTCTTCCATCGTCCTCGTCAGTTCATCGTCAAAATCAAAACAGTTCACATAATCCTTCCACGCCTTTGCAAACGCCGCATCTGCCTCTTCTTGCGAGGAAAGATTCGCGGGTATCGTCAAGACCACCATTTCGTTAGCCCCTCTAATGGTGGTATATGGCATATCGAACCGCAATACCCAATTATTACGCGACTCGCGCCAATACATAATCTCGTCCATGTCATCCAAATGCTCGGAATGGTCAAAAAGAGAGTTCTTCAACCCCGAAGACAAAGACTGGAATAGCCCCCACTTCTGTATCGCCTCATAACGACCGTCCATTTCGCAAATGGCGAACTCATGCACATCCTGCAAGGTCAGCATACTGTCATAGTCGGGAAGCACATCAAGGCAGTCGCCAAGAATGATGTACTTCTCGGTCTGCCAGTCTGCGAACTTGTCACTCCCGTAAAACTCTTCAATGGGGGTAATCCCGAACACATAGAACCCATACGGCTCGTCCATCCGCCCGTAGAGGTGGTATGCGTAGTTCTCCGCATCATTCATTCCAAACGACTCCATCGCCTTGACGATGGCGTCCGTCTCGTCTTGGTTCGCCATGCGGTCTTCTTTTACAAACCGCTTGCCCTTTTCGTTGTGAATCTCGCTCATATTTGTGTCTCCTGTTCTGTTGTTGTTTTATCTCGCCGTGATTCTCGCACCCACCGTGGGTTTGTCCGTCTCTCGGCTTGATGGTGTATAGTATATCAAATTGATTCGTCCTTGTCTATGGGGGTGTTGCTTTTTGTTATCTCGCTTTTGCTCTCGCCGTCATAAGCCACTCATGCTCACGGGAGTTCCCCTTCGTACACGGGAATGCAGACCTCCTGTATACTCCACTCGCAACCGTACTCGCTAGTATCGCCAACGCTTGCGCTACCATTGTATATCTTGATACTGTCAAACGCTTCGCCATCGTTGTAATACTGCTTCGCGTCCTCAGCCATGTAGTCCTGCGCTTCCTCCTTGGTAGCGAATATACCGTGTATGCGCCCCTTGCCATCCACGGAATCGCCGTACTCCACGGCTATCACCGCGAACCTATCAATCGTGCCTACCATCACTCCACCGTTCTTCATTGTCTGTCTCCTTTTCGTTTGCCGTCAGCAGGGCGGGCAGCACCGCGCTTCCCTTTTCCCCGCTTGATGGTGCGTAGTATACCACATCCTGCGAAATCGCGCAAGGGGGTCTTTGCATTTTCCTCTCCCATCCCAGTTCTTGAATGTCATGGGATAGTCTAAGCAGAACCAATCTGACATTCTCATAATAAAAAAAAGGGGCGGTCTCTTTCACCCGCCCCCACAGAACAACAGTGCAACAACAGAAAATCAAAGTTGGTCGAACACTATCTCGAACCGATACTTGCCACTCGTCGCCTCCTTCAACTCCGCTTCGATAGCGTCCTTCGTCTCGTCAGGAAGCAACCATCCGTACTTGCACGAATGTGCATCAGGGCACTCCAGCGTCCGTTCATGCAACTCTTTAAACAGACTCTTGTCGTATGCCTTGTTGTGCCCGCTCCTGAAGTGCGTATTCTCTCCGTAGTAGTATGAGCCATCCCTACGCATCGTATACCCGCACTCTACATAGTCCGCCTTCCCGAAATACACCTTTACGCGAATCGGTATAACATTCCGCCCCTGAACCTTCCCGAAGTCCACATCCCACTCTTCCCCTGTGTCCGCGTCCTTAATGTCATATCGCGTATACTCCCTAATATCTCGCGGGATAGAGACTGTAATCGTCCCGTTCTGCAGATACTCGGAGAAGTCTCGCTCTATCCCGAACCTGTCCAGCCCCTTGCCGTCCTTGACCGTTATCTTGTATGTCATGCGCTTCATTTCTCACTTCCTCCCTTCATACTTGACACCCACCTTGTCGCAGATGCCTCGCACTTCAGTCTCCACCTCGTCTGGGGCAAGAGACCTGTCGCACACCACCATCAACCTTATGTCCTCGGCATTGACATGGCTCTTGTCAAAGGCAAGCCAATCCCATCCATTGTTCGACCTGAACAACGCCCCATCCCAAAGGTCGGGAATTATCATCTTGCAATCAAGGTGAGGTTCATGAACCCCGTCGGGATTACACGCACTCGCCTCTATCAACCACCCTGAGTCTTCCGTATCCCCGTCCTGAATGTCAAGCCGCTCAAGGTCGTTAATCTCAGCGTTGCCCTCTTTCAGGTACTTAATGATTCCGTCAATCCTCGTTGCCTGTGTTGCCATTGTAGTTCTCCTTTTTGGTTTTCGTTATACTGTTTTCCTGTAAGCCCTCAGCCATCGCTTCAGGCTCTCGTCCTCAAGATACACAATCCATCCGCTCTTGACTTTGTAGAACTTCCACCCAGCGTCCACATACGAACCGAGCACATAGTAGTACTCGTCCATAGTATCATAGTCCTTGGGGCTTATCACTCGCATATTCGCGGGCAGTCTGATTTTCTTTTCCATATTCGTCTCTCCTTTCGCTTTTCTGTTAACTCTCTGTGGTTGTCAGAGGGCTGTCTTCCTCCCAGTCCTTCTCCGTGATGAAGTTGCACTCCGTCACCCATCCTTGAATCATACATCCGTCCTTGTCCACCACGCTGTATGTGCCTCCATCTCGAGAATAGTCGGCGGAAAGTTCCTCACTCCTCGCGTCAACATACGACCGCGCTTCAAGATAACACTTGTGCAGATATTCCATTGCCAACTCGCGGGTAGCCACAACCGTGTTCTTGACGGACTCCACGCTCATATCGCACTCACGCGTCATTTCGGTCACGACGAAAACAGTATCTCTGTCGTTCATAATCCTGTCCTCCTTACTTCACCTTGAACCACGCGATTTGCTGAGTGTAGTCGCTCGGCTCTCCGTTCCACTGCAATTCAAGCGGGAATCCTTCTACCTCCGTTATCATCGTGGGCAGATGGTCTTCATCCTTCACCTCGCCGTGGTAGTGTACCGCAATCGTGCCATCGTCCTCAAGCCACGCCGTAAGCCCCTCGCAGTCATTCACGCGCCGCACAAACGAATTGGGGTGTTCGCAGTCTGAATCACTATCCCACTGGCAAACCCTCATCATCCACCGTATGTCATCCGCCCTCTCCCAATCTGATACCTGCTCGTCGCTCCACTCCTCGCTTCCCTTCGGGTAGATATATTCGCTATCTAAAACCAACTTCTCCCACTCATCATCCGTTATCACCACGAATGTAGGACGCCTGTACTCCCACTGCGCCAACTCCCACGCGCCGTGAAGCATCGACATTGCCCAATTCGCCGCATCGTCTACCTTTGTAAACAATGGCTTGGGCTTGTCGCAGTCATTGAACCTATCCAACGCCCCGAAAGCCTTGGGGTCGTCCTCAAAAGCCCCCGCCCCATCAGGCGCGAACCAGTGGTGTTCACCATTCTCAAAGTGGCGTATACCCACCACCACAAACCTCTTCTCTTGCTTCTCCGTCATAACTGTTGTCTCCGTTTCTGTTGTTCTGTTCTCCCTTTCGCTCGGTGGCTATCAGCACCTTGCTCTCGCCCTTCCTCGCTCAGGTAGCGCGTATTATACCATTCCCCGCCGAATCAAGTCAAGGGGGTGCCATATCCATCTTTGCTTCTCCGCTTTTAGGGTGTCATCCTACGGTGTCACGAACTCTCGTCTTAGGGTGTCACCACTCCCACTACTTCTGCCTCTTCCCCTTCACCCCCGTAATCCATTGCCATGTCCTGCTCAGGATGTCAGGTCTCCTATTCTTCCCATGAACAACACCATCCTTCTTCCTCCTTCTCGCGTATACCATTGCCCCCCGCTTCTCCCTTTCCAGGATGTCTCCCTCTCCAACTCCATCCATCTCCTGCAACTTGTCCTTGCGTATCAAATAGGACAACCTCTCGCCAGCGCTGTCCGTCAGGCTCGCCATCTCGCGGTTTGCCTGCATCCGCGCCACTTCCATTTCCCTCAACTCGCTAACCTTCTCGTTGCTCACGGGAACCCACAAATGTGTCGTGTCCATTCTTACTTTCCTTTCTGTTTAATCTCTTTGGAATCTGGCGGGATAGAGCGCCCCCCTCCACTCCCGCTCCTGTTTCGCCCTCAATGCCTTTTAGCCCGTTAGTAATTCCCCAACAGGAATTTGAGGTCTTCCCTCCTCCTGTCGCTTACTTCATCAAAAAACCCTCCTCCATAATAGTAGTCGTCTCCCGCGCCAAAGCAATCCCCTAGGTCGCTTAACACACTCTTATCTTCCTGGGGGTGCTCTATCGCCCACTTGATGCTCAATACCAACTTCACACATCCCGCCAATACGACCAGCGATACCCCCAACATCGCATTGACGCCTGTCCCTACAAGAACCCCTACCGTTATCCAGAACACCATCCACATCAGAGTCCACTGTATCTCGTTCCGAGGACATATAATCACATTGACTAGCATGCCCAGCAGCCCCATGGAATTATCGTCTGCGGACCCCTCTGCCCTCTCTTCCTTCGGCAGCGCCCCGCAAACCATGTTAACCCCGTTCCGAGGATTCTTGCCCCAGAACAGTTCGTTCTTCTTAAAGCCTTCGCTTAGACGCTCGGCCGTAACTCCATACCGCTCCCCTGCTGCCACGAGCGTTTCCCAGTACTCTCCCTCGTAGTACAGAACCTTGATGCCATCCTTCTCCATAATTGCACTCTCCTTTCTTTAGTCCCCTGCCGCAGGCACCACGCCTGACCCTCCATGCAGAGAACTATCGCGTAGTTTACCATATCTTCTCCTTCCCTGTCAACACCCCTCTCGATACCTTGCCTCCTTCCGCGCTCTCCCCCTCC
>JAZOSH010000067.1:0-53134 GCA_045656985.1 Eubacteriales bacterium
CCTTCCCGAGAGCGCGCACGAAAAGTACGCGCGTATGACGGGCGAGCTTGGTATTTCCGAGACAGATGCGTCAATTATCACAAGAAGTAAGCGTCTTTGTGATATTTTCGATGCTCTTATGGCGCACGATCTGCCCGCAAAGGACGTTGTAAATTGGATAGTTACAGAGCTTCTCTCACTTGAGATGGAGGCAAACAAATCTTATGATGACATCGAGATAGACTGCGACAAGCTTGCAGCCCTTATCGGGCTTGTAAACCGCAAGGAGATAAACCGCGGTGTCGCAAAGAAGGTCCTTGCGCTCATTTATACCGAGGACGTTGATCCCGTCGCATACGTAAAAGAGAACAATCTCGGAATGGTAAGCGACATGGGAGCGATAGAAGCTGTAATTGCAGAGCTTATCGCAGAAAATCCCGATCCATTAAAGCAATATAAAGAGGGAAATGCCAAGGTCTTTACATTCTTCTTCGGTAAGACAATGAAGAAGATGGCAGGCAAGGCAGACCCCGCCGTCATTCGAGAGGCGCTCACAAAGGCGCTTGATGAGGCATAAAAAAAGATGGAGAACTAAGGTTCTCCATCTTTTTTTTTATTAGAAATTAAAATACTTCTTCGCGTTATAGTAGCAAACACCCTGAACGATTGTTTTGAGTGTATCGTAATCCTCGGGGTACTCGCCCTTGTCTACCATCTCACCGAGAAGATTGCAGAATATTCTTCTGAAATACTCGTGGCGGGGGTAGGAAACGAAACTACGGCTGTCGGTAAGCATTCCAACAAAGTGCGCGATCATACCAAGGTTTGCAAGCGCCTTCATCTGCTCTACCATACCGTCGCGCTGATCGTTGAACCACCACGCGCTACCAAACTGAATCTTGCCTGCGGGAGACTTCTGGAAGTTGCCGAGCATAGTTCCGAGCACATAGTTGTCCTTGGGGTTGAGGGTGTAGAGAATAGTCTTGGGAAGGCAGTCCTTGTAATCAAGATAGCCCATAAATGCTGAAAGCTTTTCAGCGATACAAAGGTCGTTTATTGAGTCAAAGCCGACATCAGCGCCCATCTTTTCGTACATTCTGCGATTGTTATTACGAAGTGCGCCAATGTGGAGCTGCATTGTCCAACCAAGGCGAGTGTATTCCTCAGCACAAACCGCCATAAGCGCTGTCTTGAAGGCATCAATCTCGTCTATGGTAAGCTCACCGCCCGCCATTCTCTTGTTAAATGCCGCCTCGGCATCTCCGATTGCAAAAGGAACATACTCAAGCGCGTGGTCGGAAAGGCGGCAACCATAGTTGTCAAAGAAAGCGATGCGCTCACGCATCCAAACGGCGAGATCAGCATAAGATTTTACGCCAATAGCCTCAATATAGGGAACAAAGGTCTCCTTGCCAATCTCAACAGCCTTGTCGGGACGGAAGGTGGGGAGCACCTTTACACTAAAGCCTGCATCACGAAGCTGCTTGTGATACTCAAGGGTGTCAGCAGGATCGTCGGTTGTGCAAAGGGTATCAACATTTGAGCGAACGATAAGACTCTGTGCGCGGTATTCTTCGGTAGCAAGCTTCTCGTTACATATATTCCATATCTCCTCGCAGGTCTCCTCTGAGAGCGTCTTGTCTATTCCAAAATAACGCTTCAGCTCGAGATGTGTCCAGTGATAAAGGGGATTGCCTATAAGTAAGGGCATCGTTCTTGCAAAAGCCTTGAATTTTTCATAATCGTCAGCTCCGCCCGTAATATACTCCTCGTCAATGCCGTTCGTTCTCATCTGACGCCACTTGTAGTGATCTCCGCCAAGAAAGAGGTCATATGCGTTTCTAAACTGATAATTATCTGCAATCTGCTTTGGTGACAGGTGGCAGTGATAGTCAATTATAGGAAGGTCCTTTACATAGGAATAAAGCTTTTTTGCTGCCTTACTGTGAAGCATAAAATCGTTATTAATAAAGTTTTTCATAGTGTAACTCCGTCTTTAAATATTGAAATTTCACGGTATCCGTGTTTTTCATTCTTTGTCTCTTTACCTTCTGCTACATCCATTATATAATCAAAAAGCTCGTCTGTCAAGTCGTAACCATCAAGGATTTGTCCCGCATCAAAATCTATCCATTCGTGCTTGCGCTCGGCAAGGTCGTGATTTGTGGCTATCTTTACTGTAGGAACGCCACTTCCAACGGGTGTTCCGCGTCCCGTAGTGAAGAGAATTATATGAACTCCAGCTGCAAAAAGATTT
Source organism: Eubacteriales bacterium (assembly GCA_045656985.1). Lineage (GTDB taxonomy): Bacteria > Bacillota > Clostridia > Oscillospirales > CAG-272 > HGM12713. The sequence goes on from JAZOSH010000067.1 coordinate 2,237, forward strand.
GTTATAGCAACTATATCGTTTCCGGGTCCGTTCAAGAGATTAAGGCCGCTTTTAATCACTCTGTCACCATAATCAAGCACATCAACCACAGCCGAGCTGCCTGCCTTCTGTACGCAACCAAGCGACTTTTCCTCAAGCGTTGTGATGCCGCCCTTTTTATTTCCAGGCGAGGGATTTTCATATATTACCTGTCCGTGACGCTCGTAGTATTCTTTGAAATTGTTTATAAGATCTACTGTTTTATCAAACACTTCACGGCTCTCGGAGCGCTTCATAAGAAGATGCTCAGCACCGAACATCTCTGGCACCTCTGTAAGCACCGTCGAGCCACCCAAGGAGACGAGCTTGTCCGAAACTCTACCTACGAGAGGATTGGCCGTAATGCCACTATATCCGTCACTTCCTCCGCACTTAAGACCGATTTTTAGTGCTGATACAGGTACAGGTGTGCGTGAAAATTGCTTTGCGTACTCCTTAAGTTCGTTAATTACCTTAACTCCTTCGGCTATTTCGTCATCATAGTCCTGACAGTTGAGAAAGCGAACACGCTCTGCGTCGTACTCGCCAAGAACACTCTTGAATATTTCAATGTTGTTGTTCTCGCATCCGAGGCCAAGAACGAGCACACCCGCAGCATTTGGGTGTCTAACAATGCCCGAGAGCACCTTCTGTGTTGTAAGCTGATCGTCGCCAAGCTGCGAGCAGCCAAAGGGGTGAGTAAATGCAACGACGCCTGTGAGCGCAGCAAGTCTTTCGGCGATCTTGTTTACACATCCGACAGTTACAACAATAAATATTTCGTTGCGTATGCCGACCTCTCCGTTCTTTCTTACATATCCCATAAATGTAGGAATATTTTTTTCTTTTATGAGAGTATCCTCAAAGGGCTCGTATACATATTCGAGCTTGCCTGAAAGATTTGTTTTTGTATTGTGAGTATGTACATGCTCGCCCTTTTTTATATCAACTGTTGCATGGCCTATCGGATTTCCGTATTTTATTATATTTTCGCCCGCCGCAATGTCGCAAAGGGCATACTTGTGACCGTTGTCAAGATTTATCTCAACATTGTCAAGCTTGTTAATCAACATTTTTAGTTACCTCATCATACATAAAGGAAAGGTCTGTGTCCCAAAGGTCGGTGTTTGCAAGGATATCCTTAACAGATGCATTTTTCATAAATTCAACAACATTGGGAGCATCATTCGTCATATCGGTGCGATAGAACTCTATAAGCTTTGCAAGCGAGAAGGTGAGTGCTTCGGGGAGCTTTCCAAATCTCTTGTGATATTCAAGGATTGACGGAAGCACGCGCACCTTGAATTTGCTAACTGAATTGAGCGCAATTGAAGAGAGGTAGTGCTTTATGTAGGGATTTGAAAAACGCACGAGAACGCTGTTTGCGTAGTCCTCAAGCTCACCTCGGTCAAGGTCAAGTGTGGGGATTATTTCATCAAAAACGCACTTGCGAACATGCTCTCGCATTACAGTATCGTCCATACATGATTTTACCGTGTCAAGTCCCGAAAGCAGCGCATAAGGAACGAGAGAGGTGTGTGCGCCGTTGAGGATACGCACCTTGCGTGTTCTGTATCTTTCAAGCTTGTCCTTCGTTACGATAACATTAAGTCCCGCCGCCGAGAAGTTAAGCTCGCTTTCAATGTCGTAATCGGTCTCGATGACCCAAAGGTGAAAGAATTCCGAGGTGTTAAGCATATTATCGGTATATCCAAGATCAATCTTCTCATCCTTCGGATATCCCGTGTTGATTCTATCAACGAGTGTGTTACAGAAAACATTCTCTTTTTCTATCCAAGCACAGAGTTCCTCTCCGTATCCCCACTGCTTTGCATAGTTGAGTACACATTTCTTTAGATTGTCGCCGTTTCTGTCAATAAGCTCGCAGGGAAGTATTATAAAGCCGTTAAGTCCTTTGTCAAAGCGCCTTTTGAGAAGAAGTGTGAGCTTTGCGGGGAAGGAGATAAATGGAGCTTTTTTAGGCGTATCCTCACTGTTGTAAACTATACCCGACTCGGTTGTGTTTGAGATAATAAATCTCATCTCGGGTGCGTCTGCAAGGGATAGGTATCCCTCAAAATCATCATAAGGCGTTACACAGCGTGAAATTACCTGACATACGGTGGTTTCAACTCCCTCGGCGCCTCTTATAATATGAGTATAGCCGCAGTTCTGCGCACTCAGAATATCGCACATTCCGCGCTCGATGGGCTGAACTACCACAACGCTGCCCGCAAAGGCCCCGCAGTCATTCATCTTCTGTATCATCCAATCGGCAAAGCCGCGGAGAAAGCCGCCCTCTCCAAACTGTATTATCTTTTCCGTAAGTTGTGTTTTCTTGAATTCCATAGAAATGCTCCTAATTTATTACTTCAATAATAGTATAAAGTAATCGTACAAACAAAGCAATAATAATATTGCTGAGTTTTGTCCTAAAGTTTCAAAATATTGCTCTACTTTTTGAGCAATTTATTGTAAAAAAAAGAGCAAAACAAGCAATATAGTTATTGAAATATGGAATCGTATGTGCTATAATTTGACTTAAGGGATTGTCTGTATTCACTCGGTGTTATACCCTTTTCGTCCTTAAAAACCTTGCAAAAATAGGGTGTAGTATTAAAACCGCACTTAGTTGCGATCTCAGTTATCTTATACTTGCCCGATTCAATCATCTCGCACGCTGCCTTTATGCGTATTGTGTGGAGATATGTTACCAGGGGAACGCCGAGAGAGGCCTTGAACATATGGCAAAGATAATATTTTGATAAGAAGAAGTGATTTGCAATTTCCTCAATAGAGCTTATCTGTGCAAAGTTCTTGTTTATGTATTGTACTATTAATGATATTCTTTTGTCGGGAAAGGGTTGTTCTATATAGGTGTTTTTTGACATCGTGACAAAGAACATTATCTTGAAAAGAAGACCCGCAAGTACGGTTTCATCTATCTTCTTGGGATCTTCGATATATGCACGGTATTTCGAGAAAAGCTCCACAAACATTCCTTGAAATTCTCCCACCAAAGTTTCTTCGGCTCTAAAGACGAAGGGTTCGTCGGGTAATATCTTGGCGGTCATTGCTTTGGTGAAAAAACGATCGGTAAATTCTTTGTTCACATATGTGAGAATTCTTGTGGTGAGTTGTCCATCAGTGCGGTGGAGCATGCCTGCGGGAATATAAATAAAATCTCCCTTGTATGTGGTGAAGAATTTATCCTCGATAAAGTACTCGCGCCCGCCCTCAAGAATATAATATAGCTCGTAGGTGTTGTGATAGTGCATATCGGGCATAAGCATTTTGCAGGTTTCTTTTTCAATATAAAAGCTTGGCTGCTCGTCATAAATTATTTGTGACATATTGTTTCCTCCGCTAAGATCTTTATTTCATTTTACTATAAATTTCATTATATTGCAACACAAAAGAGCAATATTTTATAATATTTTTCTGTCAAAAGGAGTTCTTAAAATGAAAGAACAAAAATATGTCTCTCCGATAGACTTTAACGGTACTCCCGAGAGTGTTGGAATCTCGTCAATAAATATCGCCAAAATGCTTGACGCATACCGTGAGGCAGATCTTGCAATGCACAGCGTGCTCGTGCTCCGTCACGGAAAGCTTGTAGCCGAGGGATATGCCGAGCCGTTTAACAAGGACAGCTTCCATAGAATGTACTCTATCTCAAAGAGCTTTGTGGGAATTGCCATAGGAATTCTTGAGGGAGAGGGTAAGATATCGATAAACGATACGATAGAAAAATATTTTCCCGATAAAATAAACGAAAATACCGATCCCTTAATAAGAAAGACCAAGATCGTTGACCTTCTCCGTATGGCATCGCCATTCCCGACGGGCGCGACTTACAATGGAAGGACCGATGACGATTGGCTTTCTACATTTTTCGTCGCTCCCACAAGCAAGGAGCCGGGAAGTGAGTTTCTTTATGATACAAGCGCGTCCTATGTCCTCGATGTTATCGTTGAGCGCGTCACAGGTATGAAATTCCTCGATTACATGAAGGAAAAGGCGCTTATGCGAATGGGATTTTCTACCTCTGCTTGGTGTGTTGGCGCACCCGAGGGCTATTCGTGGGGAGGCTCGGGAGTTCTTTGCACCTCGCGTGACCTTATGAGATTTGCGTACCTTGTTATGAACGGCGGCAGATATAAGGACGAGCAGCTCGTGCCTTATGATTACATAAAGGCAGCGACCTCGAATCTCATAGACACATCGGACAGCGCAACCATTGATCTTATGAGATATGGCTACGGCTATCAGATCTGGATGATGCCGAATGGCTTTGCATTCCACGGAATGGGCAATCAGCAGGCATTCTGCTGGCCCGAAAAGGATCTTATAATGGTCTGTACAGCCGATAATCAGGGCAACGGCAATGCAAGAGTCGTAATATATGATAGCTTTGTGAAGCACGTGCTGAATAACCTCTCCGATGAGCCTCTGCCCGAGGATAAAGAGGCAGAGAAGGTACTTGCTGAGGCTTATGAGAGAATGCAGATCCCCTATGTTAAGGGAGAAGCAACCTCGCCTATGGCAGAGAAGATAAACGGTGTGAGCTTTGTCGCCGATTACGATAATATATCCGAGTTCAAGATTGACCTGCGCGACGGAGAGGGTACATTTACCTACATTACTCCAAGAGGAACGAAAACATTTGATTTCGGAATACTTAAGAATCTCACAGGACCGCTTGACGAGCCGCAGTATTCAGGAATTCGCATAAAGCACCCGATAGGCAGAGGTTACCGCACGATGTTCTCGGGCGCGTGGGAAACCGATACCCGCTTCGCTCTCAAGGTGCAGGTAATTGATGACTATTTTGGAAATATGAAGATGGTCTTTGATTTTGAGGGAGATACTGCAATACTCAATGTCACCAAGACTGCTGAGTGGTTCTTTGACGAATATGTAACAACTGATGTTAAGTATACAGTTAAATAAAAACCCGCCGCATCTGCGGCGGTTTTCATTTTAATTTTTCTTCAAGAATATCAGCAATCCTCACCGATGCGTTACCGTCTCCGTAAGGATTTTTGGCGCGCGACATGGTAGAGTAAACAGAGCTGTCGTCAAGCAAGAGTTTGGCATAAGAATATACATTATTCTCATCAGTTCCCACAAGCATAAGTGTACCCGCCTCAAGCCCCTCGGGTCGCTCGGTGGTGTCGCGCAGAACAAGCACGGGGACGGAGAACGAGGGTGCTTCTTCCTGAATTCCGCCGCTATCAGTTAGAACAAGATAGGCACGAGAGAGAAAGTTATGGAAGTCTAAGGCATCAAGTGGATTTATAATGTGCAGTCGCTCCAAACCCTGAAGTTCCTCATTGGCAAGGGTACGCACCACAGGGTTTGGGTGACAAGGAAAGAGTAGTCGCACATCAGAATATTCCTTGCATATTCTCCTAACTGCACGAAAAATGCCGCGCATGCTCTCACCAAAATTTTCTCTGCGGTGAGTAGTGAGAAGAATAAGACGCGAGCCCTCTGCCCACGAGAGTTCCGGGTGAGTATAATCGTCTCTTACTGTATATTTCAAGGCATCAATAACTGTGTTTCCCGTCACGAAAATATTGGCATCCCACTTGTCCTCGTCAAGAAGATTTTGACGCGCACACTCGGTCGGTGCGAAATGATAGCGCGCTACAAGAGAGACCGCTTGTCTGTTGAATTCTTCGGGAAAAGGGGATAGAATATTATGAGTGCGAAGTCCTGCTTCAATGTGCCCTATGGGTATCTGCCTGTAAAATGCGGCGAGAGATACTGCAAAGGCGCTTGTTGTGTCGCCGTGCACGAGTACAAGGTCAGGTTTCTCGATATCAAGAACCTTGCCAAGTGATACAAGGACTCCTGCTGTGATGTCGGAGAGTGTCTGCCTGTCCTTCATGATTGCAAGATCATAATCGGGCACAACCCCAAAAACATCGAGCACCCCAGAAAGAAGCTCTCTGTGCTGACCCGTGACACATACTACAACACGAAATTTCGCCCTCTTTTTGAGTTCCAGTACAAGCGGACACATTTTTATCGCCTCGGGTCTTGTCCCGAAAACAAGCATTATCTTTTTCAAAAAATCACCTCAAAAGAGGATATGACAGGGAAGGCATATTATATTCATTTTGCGATTATCCATTGACAAAAACTGACTAATAGGTTATAATTGTAAAGATAAAACACAGTTTGGAGGCAAACATTATGACAATTTATGACGAGCTCGTTGCCCGCGGCCTTATCGCACAGGTGACGAATGAAGAAGAAATCAAAAATCTTATAAATGAGGGCAAGGCAACCTTTTATATTGGCTTTGACCCTACTGCAGACAGTTTGCATGTAGGTCACTTTATGGCGCTCTGCCTTATGAAGAGACTTCAGATGGCAGGCAACAAGCCGATAGCTCTTATCGGTGGCGGTACCGCTATGGTTGGCGACCCCTCGGGCAGAACCGATATGCGTTCTATGATGACAAAGGAGACTATCGCTCACAACTGCGAATGCTTCAAGAAGCAGATGGAGCGCTTTATAGAGTTTGGTGAGGGCAAGGCGCAGATGGTAAACAACGCTGACTGGCTCCTCGACCTCAACTATGTAGAGGTGCTTCGCGATGTTGGAGCTTGCTTCTCGGTTAACCGTATGCTGACTGCAGAGTGCTATAAGCAGAGAATGGAGAAGGGACTCTCCTTCCTTGAGTTCAACTACATGATAATGCAGTCTTACGACTTCTACCGCCTCTTCCAGACACACGGCTGTAACCTTCAGTTCGGCGGTGACGACCAGTGGTCGAATATGCTTGGCGGCACAGAGCTTATCAGAAGAAAGCTGGGCAAGGACGCGCATGCTATGACTATAACTCTTCTCCTTAATTCCGAGGGTAAGAAAATGGGTAAGACGGCATCGGGTGCTGTATGGCTCGATCCCGCAAAGACAACACCTTACGACTTCTACCAGTACTGGAGAAATGTGGCTGATGCCGATGTTCTCAAGTGCATCAGAATGCTCACCTTCCTTCCCCTTGAGGAGATAGACAAGATGGACGCTTGGGAGGGCGCACAGCTCAACCGCGCGAAAGAGATACTCGCATACGAGCTCACAAAGCTTGTTCACGGCGAGGAAGAGGCGCAGAAAGCTGAAGCAAGTGCCAAGGCACTCTTCGCGCAGGGCGCAAACGCAGAGATCCCCACAGCAGAGATAGCAGAAGCTGACCTTACCGACGGCGCGGCTGACATTCTCACACTCCTTGTAAAGTCCGAGCTCGTTCCCTCAAGAAGTGAGGCAAGACGCGCAGTAGAGCAGGGCGGAGTATCGGTTGACGGCGAGAAGGTTACCGACCTCCGCGCATCCTTCACAGCAGACGCGCTCAAGAACGGCATCGTTATCAAGCGCGGAAAGAAGAGCTTCAAAAAGGTAATTCTTAAGTAATGATAAAACAAAAGCGTTGCACCGCGGTGCAACGCTTTTTCTTTATTTTACTTAACCTCAATAATGCTCTCGTCCCACATTTCGGGTGCTTCGTAGCCCATAAGGTTAACCATAGTCGCCGCTACATTCGAAAGACCAAACTGTCCCTCGTCAGCCTTTACCGTGTACTTGTCAGCATAGAAGTTATCATAGAAGATGCAGGGAACGGGGTTGAGCGTGTGGCTCGTTTTTGCCTTAGTGTTTCCGTTTTTGTCAAGCTTGAGGTTGCCCTTCTTATCGACCTCGCACATCTCATCGGCATTTCCGTGGTCAGCTGTGATCACAGCCACGCCCTCGAGCTTGTCAACGACAGCAAGTATTCTGGCAAGCTGAATGTCAAGAGCCTCCATAGAGCATCTTGTAGCAAGGAGAGAGCCTGTGTGACCGACCATATCGCCGTTCGGGAAGTTTACGCGGAGATACTTGTACTCGCCCGACTCAAGACACTCAATGAGCTTGTCGGTGATCTCTGCGCACTTCATCCAAGGTCTCTGTTCAAAGGGAACTACATCAGAGGGAATCTCAATGTATGTCTCAAGCTCCTCAGAAAACTTACCCGACTTGTTTCCGTTCCAGAAGTAAGTAACATGACCGTACTTCTGCGTCTCGGAAATAGCAAGCTGATTTACACCTGTGTTTGTGAGATACTCGCTCATAGTATTAGTTATTTCGGGGGGAGAAACAAGGTACTTATTGGGGATATGAAGGTCGCCATCGTACTCAAGCATACCTGCGTAAACAACACTTGGTACACGAACTCTGTCAAACTTGTCAAATGCGCCTGCGGGAGCATCAAATGCCTTGGAGATCTCTATGGAACGGTCACCGCGGAAGTTATAGAATATCACGCTGTCGCCGTCCTCAACTGTGCCAACTGCTTTGCCGTCCTCTGCAATAACGAAGGGAGGGAGATCCTGGTCGATGACCTTAAGCTCATCACGGTAGGCCTTAACTGCCTCAGCAGCACTTGCAAACTGTCTGCCCTCACCGAGAACATGAGTCTTCCAACCAAGGTCTACCATTGCCCAGTTAGCCTCATAACGGTCCATGGTTATCTTCATTCTGCCACCGCCCGAAGCTATCTTAACATCAAAATCAGGAGAGCGAAGTCCTGCAATAAATTCCTCAAAGGGCTCAATGTACTCAAGCGCGCTTGTCTCGCCAACATCGCGTCCGTCAATAAGAATATGAACGCGAACTCTTGCGACATTCTCTTTCTTCGCCTGCGCAAGCATAGCCTTGAGATGATCTATATGAGAGTGAACATTTCCGTCGGAGAAAAGACCGAGGAAATGAAGAGTGCTATTGTTCTTCTTGACATTGGAAATAAGCTCACACCAGGTGTTGCTTGCAAACATCTTTCCGCTTTCAATAGACTGCGAAACGAGCTTTGCGCCCTGCGCAAATACCTGACCAGCACCAAGAGCATTGTGTCCTACCTCGGAGTTACCCATATCGTCGTCAGAGGGAAGACCTACTGCTGTTCCGTGAGCCTTAAGCTTCACAGTGGGGTACTTTGCCATAAGCATGTCAAGTGTGGGGGTGTATGCACTGTAAACGGCATTGGACTCAATTTGGGGAGCGATTCCCACGCCGTCCATAACGATCGTGAGAACGGGGCCCTTAACGCCGCTGAAGTTGGATTTTTTAAGAGAAGTTGCCATATTTGACCTCCGTATATTTTATCAATCCTATATAGTATAACCTTATTTTGCTAAATTTTCAAGAGCATTTTCACGATTTTTCTTTTTTATAGGATATTTTTCTCAAAAAGGTTGATAAATTTTATTAAAAGGTGTATAATGAATAAGAATTTTAAGTGTATATGAGCGAAAGGAAAATAAAAAATGTCAGAATGTACTCATAATTGTTCTACTTGCTCAAGCAACTGTGAAAGTAGAGAAAAAAACAGCCTTCTTGAGCAGCCCCATAATTTAAGCACTATAAAGCATGTAGTTGCCGTTGTCAGCGGAAAAGGTGGCGTCGGAAAATCAATAGTTACCTCAATGCTTGCTGTAAATATGCAGAGACTTGGCTATAAGACTGCAATACTTGATGCCGATATCACAGGTCCCTCTATACCAAAGGCGTTCGGTCTCAAGTCGGGCGTTGATGGCGATGAGAACGGTATTTTCCCCGCAACCACAACCTCGGGTATTGATGTAATGTCGGTAAATCTTCTTCTTGATGAAGATACAAAGCCTGTTGTGTGGCGCGGTCCTGTTATCGCAGGCACTGTAAAGCAGTTTTGGACAGATGTTATCTGGAATGATATAGACTATATGTTTATTGACTGTCCTCCCGGAACGGGCGATGTTCCGCTTACTATCTTCCAGTCGATTCCGCTTGACGGAATTATTATAGTAAGCAGCCCGCAGGAGCTTGTTTCAATGATAGTTGAAAAGGCAGCAAATATGGCGAATATGATGAATATTCCTGTGCTTGGTCTTGTTGAAAATATGAGCTATGTAAAGTGTCCTGACTGTGATAAGGAGATAAAGATCTTCGGAGACAGCCATATTGAAGAAGTAGCAAAGAAGTACGGATATGATGTTCTCGCAAAGCTTCCTATGGATGCAAAGCTTGCGGCTCTCGTTGATAAGGGCTGGATCGAGATGATGGACAACACATATCTTGAGAATGCAGCAGAGACTATTGTTAAAAAGCTTAACAAATAAGTAAAAAACAGTCACCGCAAGCTTCGGTGACTGTTTTTTGTTGTAATTCAGTTACAAATATGGTATAATAAAAAAGGGGAATGAAATATGAGTAAATATGAAAAGTTATTCAAGTACATAGAGCCATTGTCAGAAAAGGACATAGGAGAGCTGGTTGCTTCATATACGCGCAACGGAATTGTTCATCTGCCATTTTATCGGTATTCAAAAGATGTAATGGATTTTATTGTTGAGGTTCATAATGTTGCGAAGGAAGCTAACGAGATGAATTATGCCGAAATTCTAGAGGAAAATAATATAAACTGGAGTAGCTCCTCTATGAGTGGCGTGGATATAAAGGAGTTGTCAAGTAAGGTACTCTTTGCCTTGATACTTGCCGCAGTTCGTGCTGACAGATTTTGCGAAGGTGCATTATTCGGCTTTCTCCGTGAAGGAACTATACAAAAATGGCTAAGGCAATTAAAGAAAAATGAGGAATAATATAAAGCGACTTTCGGCTAAGAAAGTCGCTTTATATTTTTATGCTTATTTCCCCCGATGATAATACTCTTTTTTCTCCATTTGGAAGTGTTACTATCAGGTGGCATTCGTCATCTATATCTGTAGCTCTTGCCATGTAGCTTCCGTCGGGCGTGTGAACAGTTATCTCGTGCCCGAGCATAAAGAGCCTTTCCTTGTATCCGTTAAGAAAAGTTTTTAGGGTCAGCTCTCCTGTGTATTCAAAAAGATTTTTTATTATCTCGGCGCAAAGCTTGCTTGGTACATTCTCGTCAGGTATATCACCACCAAAGATAGAAGTCGCTATATCTGCAATATCCTCGGGGAAGCCGTTGGGTGAGATGAGGTTTATTCCAATTCCTACAACGGTGTATTCAGGATAAGGAGCATTTCCTGAAAACAGTGATTCACAAAGTATCCCACACGCCTTTTTGCCATCAATATAAATGTCATTTATCCATTTTATATCTGTATGTTTTTTGCACACCGATTCAATAGCCTCTGCAATCGCAGTGGCGGCAGCACTTGTGATCAATGCAACGCTTTCTGCGCATTCTTCGGTGTGAATCAAAAGAGACATATATATTCCGTAGCCGTCGGGAGAAAAAAAGCTCCGTCCCCGTCTGCCCCTGCCTGCAGTTTGATGAAAAGCAATTACTATTCCATTTTTTTCGCCACGGCCTGCAAGCTCCTTTGCAACATCGTTGGTAGAGCCAACTGTGTCGTATATATAAAAGGGAATACATCTTGTGCTTTCAGGAAGATGCTTTTTAATATTTTTCTCTGTTATAACAATTTTGTTTTGCATTTTTATCTCCAAATCTGTACTGTAACCATTATATCACAAAACAAGAATAAATACAAGCATAAAAAAAGGCTGTCTTGCGACAGCCTTTCAGTCAAAATGCTTCAAGAGATTTGTTTAGGAATGCTCTCGTTTTGGGGGATTTTGGAGCATCAAATACCTCTTCGGGGGTACCCATTTCCTCGATAACACCATCAGCCATAAATATTACCTTATCGGCAACATTCTTTGCAAATTCCATTTCATGTGTAACTACTATCATAGTTCTTTCCGACGATTTAAGTCCTCTTATTACTTTTAGGACCTCGCCCGTAAGCTCGGGATCAAGAGCCGAGGTTGGCTCATCAAAGCAGAGAATATCGGGTGAGAGAGCAAGCGCGCGTGCGATAGCAACTCGTTGTTGCTGACCTCCCGAGAGCTGCCAAGGATAAAAATTTTCTTTTTCGGAGAGACCTACTGTTTTAAGTAGGTCGTGTGCGTCATTCTCAATTTTTAAAAGCTCGACATTTTTCATGTCAGGGTCAATCTCTTTGTTTTTTATCGCTTCTTTGACCTTTAGCTTCGGCGCAAGAGTTATATTTTCAAAGGCAGTATATTGAGGGAAGAGGTTAAAGGATTGAAAAACAAGACCGAAATGCAATCTCATATTTCTTATATCCTTATCGTTTCTAACGAATTCAAGCTTTGAATCAAAAACTATCTCATTGTTTACAGTTATCTGTCCAAAATCGGGAATTTCAAGATAATTGAGGCAGCGCAAAAGTGTTGTTTTTCCACTTCCCGAGGAGCCAATAATGGCAAGGACCTCGCCGCGCTCAAGACTGAAGCTGATACCCTTGAGGACTTCTGTTTTGCCAAAGCTTTTTACAATATTGTTTACTTCAAGTAATGCCATACGCCCTCCTTATACCTTAAAATAATTAAGTTTCTTTTCAAATTTGCCCAGGAGGACAGTCAGAAGACCATTAATAATTAAATAGAACACCGCTGATATGATAAGTGGCCACAAAAAATATTGAGGATTTGTATTAACGATGCCTTTGGCAACAGTGAAGAGATCGATATGAATGACTACGCTTGCCAAAGCAGTATCCTTTACAAGCGTAATTATCTCATTTGACATAGGAGCAATAATGCGCTTAATTACCTGCAAAAAAATTATCTTGCTAAAAGTCTGCGACTTTGTAAATCCAAGAACTTGAGCCGCCTCATACTGACCTGCAGGTATGCTTTGGATACCACCACGGTATATTTCTGAAAAGTAACACGAATAGTTGATAGTAAAGGCAACGCAGACCATTGCAAAATGTTGCCAGGGGGATCTGAGAGCAAATTGTATGCCGTATCCCAAGGCTTGTGAAATAAGTCCCGGAGCAATATCCAAAAATAAAATCTGCAACATTAAAGGTGTTCCGCGTATTACCCAAACTAAGCCGCGTGTAAAAAACTTTACAGGTTTTATTTTTGATTTCGAGCCAAATGATATAACTAAACCAAGCGGAAGGGAAGCCGCTAGGGTGATCAAGAAAATCAAACCAGTGTAAAGCAACCCTTCCAACAAAGGATAGATGACAAGATTAATAAATCTCATATTTGTCAACTAGGAATATTTATATTATTCTTTTTCGGCAACTATAATGCAGGATTCTCCCGCGGAGCCTTCCTCAGCACCCATAATAGCATTGGACATACTTGCTATGTCAGTATATTTATCCTTGTCAGCCTTGCGTATAACAGCAACCTGCTTGTTATTTAAGTAAGGAATAGAGATTTCCATAGCAGCAAGGCGTTCTTCGGTAATGGTCATGCCGTTCCAAATGCAGTCAATGCTTCCGCCTTCAAGCTTCGCTTCCTTAGCACTCCACTCGATCAATTCGAATTTAACTTCAAGATTTAAGATGTCAGCAACAGCCTTTGCAAGTTCGATGTCAAATCCTATAAGCTCTCCTGCCTCATCCTTATAAGCAATAGGAGCGAAAAGGGTGTAGCCTACTACGAAAGTACCGTTTTTAACGATATCGTTCCAGTCAACCTCTTCGGATGCAGTTAAAGGTTCAACAGTTGCGTTTTCATCAATACAGAGCTCACTAGCAATACCGTACTTGTTTGCAAGAGTTTCAACTGTGCCGTCCTTTGCCAACTGTATCAAGGCTTCGTTTATCTTCTTTGCAAATCCGCTGCCTTTTCTTGCGGCGATACCATACTGCTCAGTTGCAAGAGTTAGATTCTCAACTATCATCAGAGAGTCTGAGTATGCGCTGTCCTGACTCATATAATATCCTGCCATAATGCTGTCCATTACGCCAACATCGATAGAACCGCTGTTTAGCTGTACAAGAACATCGGTCTGACCCGAGAGCGCGTTATACTGCTTTCCTATTTTAAGCTCTTCCGAGCTGCAAGATGATAAGGCAAAAAGAGCACCAATCATCATAATGATTGCCATAAATAAACAAAGAATTTTTTTCATAATATTTTCTCCTGTGTTTAATGTTTTAACACTTTATCATAGTAAAGCACTACCATATTAGCACACATCAAAGCATTTGTCAACCCTTTTTTGAAAATAATTCAAATATTTCCTAAATTACGACAAAAAGCAGTTGAAATTAGCCCCAAAAGGGTGTATAATCATAATATAAAAATGTAGGAGGAGCATTATGAGCTATATTTCAAATTATGAGCATTGGTTAGATAGCCCCCACACAGACGAAGCGACGAAGGCGGAGCTTCTTTCGATCAAGGATAATGACAAAGAGATAAAAGAGAGATTTTATCAGGAGATAGAATTCGGCACTGCGGGAATGCGCGGTGTTCTCGGCGCGGGAATCAACAGAATGAATAAGTATATGGTGAGACGCGCTACACAGGGCTTTGCCGATTACATAAAGTCACACGGTAAGGAGGCTTGTGAGAGAGGTGTTGTAATTGCCCACGATAACAGACGCTTCAGCGTTGAGTTCTCCCACGAAACAGCAGGTGTTTTTGCCGCTAACGGTATTAAGTCTTATCTTTTTGATGCTCTTCGTCCTACCCCCGAGCTTTCTTTTGCAGTTCGCGAGACGGGCGCGTTTGGCGGTGTTATGATAACTGCTTCTCATAATCCTGCAGAATACAATGGATATAAGATATATGATGAGAGAGGATGTCAGCTCATACCTTCACTTACTGATAAGGTCATCAAGTGTGTTGAGGCGGTTTTGGATCCGCTTTCTGTAAAGGCTCTTTCTCTTGATGAGGCGGGAGAGCTTGTTCAGATGCTTGACGCTTCCATGGATGAAAAGTACCATAATGCGGTAATGTCCATTGTTCTTCGTCCAGAGGTAAATAAGGATATAAAGGTAATATATTCTCCCCAACACGGAACAGGAAATGTGCCTGTTCGCCATGTGCTTGCGGCACTTGGATACAATGTTATTCCCGTGCTTGAGCAGTGTGTGCCCGATACAGAATTCAGTGCAACCAAGAACCCCAATCCCGAGACCCGCGAGGCGTTTGAACTTTCGCTTGAATACGCTAAAAAACACGATGCCGATATAGCTATAACAACAGATCCCGATTGCGATAGACTTGGCGTTGCAGTAAAGCAGGACGGAGAATATGTTCTTATGACAGGAAATCAGTCCGCTGCAGTAATTCTTAACTATGTTCTCGAAGAGAGGACAAAGCAGGGTAAGATGCCCAAGAATCCTGTTATGTTCAATACCGTTGTTACATCTGATCTCGGTGACAGAATTTGTGAGTATTACGGAGTGGATGTAGAAAAGACACTTACCGGTTTCAAGTTTATCGGTGATAAGATATACGGTCATGAAACAAAGGGTGACAAGAATTTTGTGTTCGGATATGAGGAGAGTTATGGCTGTCTTGTTGCCGATTTTGTAAGAGATAAGGATGCTGTACAGGCATCTGTAATGCTCTGCGAATGTGCGGCCCATTATAAGGAAAAGGGAATGACTCTCATAGATGCATTGAATGCTCTTTATGTAAAGTATGGATACTATCATGATTGCGTTAATAGCTTTACCTTCAAGGGACTTGACGGAGTAGAGAAAATAAAATCTCTCGTTGAGGATCTTCGTAAGGCACCTCCTGCAGAGGTTGGCGGTGTTAAGGTAAAGGAGCTTGAGGACTATACATCGCAAAGGATGATAGACAAGGGCTTCCCCAAGTCCAATGTTCTTCGCTTTATGTTTGAGGATAATAGCTGGGTAGCAGTGCGCCCGAGCGGTACCGAGCCCAAGTGTAAATTTTACTATTGTGTGTGTGGCAAGGATAAGGCAGATGCACTCACAAAGCTTGATGCGCTCCGCGCTGTATTTGAAAAGGATTGCTGAAAATGATAAAGATTCCCGCGACCACGGTCACGGGAATCTTTTTTTCTGTAAAAATATTGAAAAAAATCAAAATTACTGTTTACAAAAGAGAACAAATGTAGTAAAATATATGATAGTATAAAATATAATGTATAATTACGGAAGGAAGCACTTATGCAAAATGCAAAATATAAGAGAGTTTTGCTCAAGCTTTCGGGCGAGGCACTCTCTGCTAATGCAGACGGAATTTTGAACTTTGACTTTATCAGCAATATTGCTGATGTGCTCAAGAAATGTCTTGACAAAGGGGTACAGATTGCTATTATAGTTGGCGCGGGAAATATCTGGCGCGGCAGACAGGGCGGCAAGATGGATCGCGTGCGTGCAGACAGCATGGGAATGCTGGCAACCACAATCAATGCTCTGGCGCTTCAGGATACCTTTGTTCAGGCTGGAATTGACGCAAAGGTAATGACCGCGGTTGAGATGAACGCCTTTGCCGACAGATACAGCCCCCGTGAGGCAGTAGCCGCACTTGAAGAGGGAAAGGTTGTTATCTTTGGATGCGGACTTGGCTCACCCTATTTCTCAACAGACACGGCGGCGGTACTTCGCGCGGCGGAGATAGAGGCTGATGCGGTTCTTCTCGCAAAGAATATTGACGGTGTGTATTCAGCAGATCCAATGAAGGATAAAACAGCTGTAAGATATGACGAGATAACATATTCAGAGATACTTGAGAAATCCCTCAAGGCACTTGACCTTACAGCAACCACATTCTGTATGGATAACGATATTAAGGCTTATGCCTTTGAGCTTCGCGATCCAATGAACATATACCGTGTTGTTATGGGTGAAAAAATAGGCACTGAAATGCATTGCTGATTATAAATACATTATTAGATTTTGGAGGATACTATGAACTTTAACACAAAAACCTATGAAGAGAAAATGATGAAGGCTATTGACTCTTTTGAGCAGAATCTTGCTACTATCAGAGCAGGACAGGCCAATGCCGCTATAATTTCCAAGGTTACCTTTGAATACTGGGGCTCGCCCACACTTATTACAACTATGGCAGATGTCCGCGTTGCAGATTCAAAGACACTTACCATCACACCTTATGATGCAACTACCCTCAAGGAAATGGAGAAGGCTATTCTTGCTTCCGATCTCGGAATTACACCTACCAATGACGGCAAGATGATCCGCCTTGTATTCCCCCAGCCTACAGAGGAGCGTCGTCGCGAGCTTGTAAAGCAGGTAAAGAATCTCGGTGAGGATGCAAAGGTTGCTGTCAGAAACATCAGACGCGATGCAAATGATGCTGCCAAGAAGATGAAAAAGGACGGCGAGCTTACAGAGGACGATGTAAAGAATGCTGAAAAGGCAATTCAGGATCTTACAGATAAGTACATCAAGAGTGTTGACGCTGTGAGTGCAAAGAAGGAAAAGGAAATCATGCAGATCTAATTTCTGCGAGGACTTCGGGGCGGGAGGACACCCGCCCCAATTTTAATGTTATTTGGGAGAGTGCTATGTCAGCTAAAACGGATATAAAACATATAGCATTTATAATGGACGGGAACGGTCGCTGGGCTGAGGCTCGTGGAATGTCCCGAGAGAAGGGACATAAATATGGCGCAGAGGCGATGAAGAAGGTTATCAAGCGTCTTGCCGATTACGGCATTTTAGCGGTAACATTCTATGCCTTCTCAACCGAGAACTGGAAGCGTCCCCAAAAGGAGGTCAACTCGCTTATGGACCTTCTTTCTTCGTATCTTGACAGTCTCCAAAAGGAAATAGACAAAAACGATATAAGATATATTTTTATAGGTGATATGTCGGTCTTTAACGGCGAGCTTCGCAAGAAGATAGAGCTGACAGAGCAAAAAAGCAGGGATAAGCGCTTTATCGTTAACATAGCATTAAATTATGGAGCTAAAAGTGAGCTCGCTCACGCATTTAATAAGCTTTTGAGAGATGGGAAAACGAAAGTATCGGAGGACGATATTGAGTCCGCTCTTTACACCACCGCATCGCCAAGTCTTGACATGCTTGTAAGAACCGGCGGTGATTTAAGACTTTCAAACTTTCTTTTGTGGCAGGCAGCTTATGCCGAGCTTTATTTTACCGACACACTTTGGCCTGATATGAATGAAACCGAGGTAGACAAAGTGATTGAGGCATTCAGTAAGAGAAAACGCCGTTTTGGTGGAGTTTAATGGAGGAAAAATGTTAACAAGAATTATCACGGGTGTGGTTGCGTTTTGCGTGCTTGTGCCTGTTTTGATCTTTTCGGGCACAGTTGCTTTCCCGATAGCTGTGGGCATCGTTAGTGTTATCTCTCTTTTTGAGATGTATAGATGTATCGGCAAAAATAAGAGGCTTTCTATCTGTCTGCCTGCGTATATTTTTGCATTTGCTTCACCCTTTATCGCAAGATATTCAAACGGTATATACGGGGGCGTTGCATTCATATGCGCGGTATTGTTTTTGATATATCTTTTCTTTCTCACAATTCGTTCAAAGGGCGAAATGAAATTTGCCGAGACAGGCGAGATCTTTGCGGTTACAGCATATATTATTGCCGCCCTTAACTCAATAATTTACATAAGAGATTTCGGAGAGGGAGGAAAATACCTCTATCTTCTTATTTTCATTGGCGCATGGGTTACCGATGTCTTTGCTTACTTTACAGGCATGCTCCTGGGTAAGCATAAACTCATACCCGAGGTGAGCCCCAAGAAGACCGTTGAGGGAAGCATTGGAGGCACACTTTTCTGTGCACTCGGTTTTGTTATCTTCGGTATCGTTGTAAATAACTTCTTTAATATGCAGGCTAATATTCTTTTCCTTGCTATAAGCGGAGTTGTTGTTGCCGTTGTGTCGCAGGTAGGCGATCTTATTATGTCGGTTATCAAGCGAGAGCACGGCGTTAAGGATTATGGAAAGATATTCCCGGGTCATGGAGGAATGCTTGATAGATTTGATTCTATCCTTGCGGTTTCATTAGTTCTCGGAGCAATCTGTATGCTTGTAACTATAAGTGGAATATCACTTATTTAATGAGGTAATGATGAAAGAAAAAACAATGATAATTCTTGGCTCAACGGGTTCTGTTGGCGAGCAGGCTATTGATGTAGCAAGGCGTGACGGAGTTCGTGTGAGTGCCCTGTGTGCTTATTCAAATGCAAAGAGAGTTGAGGAACAGGCAAGAGAATTTTGTGTTGACTATTGCGCTATGGCCGATGAGCGCGCAGCGGCAGAGCTTAAGTTGCGTCTTGCCGACACCGATATAAAAGTTCTTTCGGGTAATGAGGGAATCTGTGAAATGATATCGGAGGCCGATGGCGATGTAGTTCTTAACTCAATTATTGGTGAGGCAGGTCTTGAGCCAACACTTGCTACAATAGACAGCGGAAAACGCCTTGCTCTTGCCAATAAGGAGTCGCTTGTCGTTGCGGGCGAGATAGTTATGAGCCGTGCAGCCGAGAAGGGCGTTGAGATACTTCCTGTTGATAGCGAGCACAGTGCCATATTTCAGTGCCTGAAAAGCGGCAAATCAAATGAAATCAAAAAGATTTTGCTTACTGCCTCTGGTGGTCCCTTCTATGGGAGAACACGCGAGGAGCTTGATAAGATAAGCGTTGAAGAGGCACTTGCGCATCCAACATGGAAGATGGGGGCAAAGATAACTGTTGACAGTGCGACGCTTATGAATAAGGGCTTTGAGGTCATTGAGGCGGTGCACCTCTTTGGTGTAAAGCCCCAAAATGTTGAGGTAGTCGTTCATCGTGAAAGTATAATACATTCAATGGTTGAATATATTGATAACAGTATAATTGCGCAGATGTCTGTGCCAGATATGAGACTTTGTGTGCAGTATGCGCTGAATTATCCGGACAGAACAGAGGCTGTAATTGATGAGCTTGATCTATTCTCACTTTCAAGCCTTCATTTTGCAAAGCCTGATACCAAAACTTTTGCTTTGCTTTCTTGCGCCATTGATTCAATTAAAAAGGGTGGCGCACTGCCTGCAGTGCTTAATGCGGCAAATGAAGAGGCCGTAGCGGCATTTTTAGCAAAAAAAATCTCCTTTTATTCTATTACAGAGATTGTGTGTGAGGTGGTAAACAGAATGTCAGCAGCGGCTGATTTTCATACACTTGACGGTATTATTGCCTATGATAAGGAGGCAAGAGAAAGGGCAAACGATCTTATCTTTACATGCAAAAAATGATTATCGGTAGGTGATTACTATAATTGCACTTTATATCCTGATTGCAATATTTGTTTTTGGATTTCTAATATTTATTCATGAGCTTGGTCATTTCTTCGTTGCACGCGCATGTAAGGTTGCGGTCAAGGAATTTGCTATTGGAATGGGACCAAGACTCTTTTCGTGGAAATCAAAGAAATACGGAACCGAATACGGTCTGCGTCTTTTTCCTATAGGCGGTTATGTGAGTATGGTGGGTGAGGACGAGGATTCTGATTCAGAGGCGGCATTCTGTAACAAAAGCGTATGGAAGAGAATGGCGATAATCCTTGCAGGGCCACTAACCAATCTTTTGATTGGGTTTTTGCTTATGGTAGTGCTTGTTGTCGGTCAGAATCAGCTTATCAGCACCACTGTTGCACGCTTTGATGAAAATGCCGTAAGCTCGCAGTGGCTTTGCGAGGGCGATGAGATAGTCAAGGTGGGCAGCGTACGCGTTCATACCTTTCAGGATGTTATTTATGAGATAATGCATCAAGGCAATAAGCCGGTTGATATGACAGTTATAAGAGAGGGCGAAAAGCTTTTGCTTGAGGGAGTTGTCTTTCCGGTAACCACAGAGCAGGGAGTTGAATTCGGTCAGTACGATTTCATCCCTTATCTTGATAAGACAACGCCTGTGAACTATGTAAAGCACGCTTTTTTTAGATCTGTGTCCACTGTAAAGATGGTGTGCGATTCTGTAGTTGACCTTATTTCGGGTCGCTATGGAATGGAAGCTGTTTCGGGTCCTGTTGGCGTTACGGGTGTCATAGTTGACGCAGCAAAAACAAATTTTTTCACATTACTGTATGTGGTGATAGTGATTTCAATAAACCTTGGCATTTTCAATCTTATACCTTTTCCCGCGCTTGACGGAGGCAGATTGTTTATTTATGTCATTGAGGCGGTAAGAGGAAAGCCGATCAAGAAGGAAGTAGAGGGCTATATAAACTTTGTAGGACTTATGATCCTCTTTGGATTTATGGCGTTCGTAATAATAAAGGACATTATCCAGTTGTTTGGAGGAATATGATATATAACGAGATAAGAAGAGTATCAAGGGAGGTGTCGGTGGGTCAACTTACAGTTGGCGGCACTGCCCCCATACTCATTCAGTCTATGACAAATACCGATACACATGATGCTAAAGCTACTGTAGAGCAGATAAAGGCGCTTGCTGAGGCAGGATGTGATATCGTCAGAATAACTGTTCCCGATATTGCGGCAGCAGACACTATAACGCATATCAAAAATTCAGGTATCAAGACTCCTATAGTTGCGGATATTCATTTTGATTACCGCATAGCACTTCGTTGTGCCGAGCTTGGCGTTGATAAAATAAGGATTAATCCCGGCAATATCGGAGATGAGGATCGAATAAGAGCTGTTTGCGATGCTTGTAAGAGTCGCGGTATACCGATAAGAATAGGTGTCAACAGTGGATCACTTGAAAAAAATATTCTTGACAAATACGGTTCGCCCACACCCGAGGCACTTGCGGCATCGGCTCTCTATAATGCCGAGATGCTTGAAAAATTCGGATTTGAAAATATTGTAATATCAATAAAGGCATCTGATCCAAGAAACATGATCCTTGCAAACAGAATTGTAGCCGAGCAATGCGATTATCCTCTCCACCTCGGTGTTACCGAGGCAGGAAGCCGTGAGATAGGCTCGCTGAAGAGCGCCGTTGGTATCGGCTCACTTCTTTGTGACGGAATAGGCGATACTATACGCGTCTCACTTACAGATGACCCGATAAGCGAGATAAGAGCAGCAAGAAAGATACTGAAATCTGTCGGAATTGAAGGACAATGCGGACTTCAGGTGGTAAGCTGTCCCACTTGCGGAAGAACAAAGATAGACCTCATTTCACTTGTAGCTGCTTTTGAAGCGGCAGTTGAGCGAGAGGGGCTTTCTTCACTTCCTCTCAAGGTAGCAATAATGGGCTGTGTTGTAAACGGTCCCGGCGAAGCAAGAGAGGCAGATCTCGGTGTTGCGGGCGGCTGTGGTGAGGCGGTACTTATCAGGAGGGGAGAGATTATAAGAAAGATCCCCGAGGATGATATAGTTAATAAACTTATAGAGGAAATTAAAAATACAGTCGGAAAATAACAGAAAATACAGAAGTAGGTAGAAATGGAAAAAAAGAATTTTCTTCAACTATTTGCAAAATACTTGCCTCCAAGGGAATATGAAGAAATTTTACTTTCGGCAACTAATATCCGCTCAAGAGCAAACAAAGAGGAAAGAATACTTGAGATCCGCGCGGATTTCAACAGATTG
The DNA here is from genome assembly GCA_045656985.1 of Eubacteriales bacterium. GTDB lineage: Bacteria > Bacillota > Clostridia > Oscillospirales > CAG-272 > HGM12713. The sequence goes on from JAZOSH010000067.1 coordinate 24,566, forward strand.
GTGCCGAAAAAAACTCTCTATGCTATAGAAGCAGGCATAAGAGAGGCATATAAGATAAATGTCGCCAAGATACTTCCGTGCTATCCTTCGGAGCTTTTTACATATGATTATGTTCCCGAGGTGTTGCGTGAGACGGAAGCGGTCGGAGTTGTTGCAAGGGGATTTTTCTCAAGCTATGATTATAGCCTTGATCTTGAGACATGCGAGCTTTCAATAAGGATACCCTTTGGTGACGGAGGAATAGGGCTTCTTGAGGATGCCAAGACTCCTCGCGTTATAGAAAATATAATAAAGAGCGAATTTTCTCTCGATATAAATGTGATAATAGAGCACGACAGTCGGGCAGAAAAGGAGTTTGCTGATTTTCAGAAGCAAAGACTTGCCGAGCTTGATAGACAGATACAAGAGGCAGATAGAGACTATGAGAGTCGCTCGCAAAGACACGGCTCGGAGGATGTAGTTGTCAGTGCTGATTCTCCTGAATATCCAAGAATTGCATCTATTTTTGGCGACGAGGCTCATATTGAACTTACCGACGATATTTGCAAGATAGGTAAGAGTGTGTTTGATTTATCATCTCCCGAGGTGATTGTGGGGGAGGAGTTCAATATAAGCCCTGTGCTTATCGCTTCACTAAAAAAGCCTGTAAGAAATGTTGTTGTCGTCGGTACAGTCTTTTCCTTTAGCAGTGAGGCAAACCGAAATGGTGATAAGTTTAATATTACCTTTGGTCTGTTTGACGGAAATGCGTCAATTTTTGTCAAGGGCTTTTCTGTTGCACCTGATGATGCCAAGGAGCTTGGAGGTCAGATAAAAGAGGGAACTGCTCTTGCAATTTACGGATATACAAAATTTGAAAAGAACGATAACGAGGTATATCTCGCTTATCAAAATATTATAAAAATATCGAGGCGAGAGAGGGAGGATAATGCTCCACAAAAGAGGGTTGAATTGCATCTTCATACTACTCTTTCAACAATGGATGCGCTTATTCCGCCCGATGTTGCTGTAAAGACTGCAAAGAAATGGGGACACCCTGCCGTAGCTATTACAGACCACGGAAATGTTCAGGGCTTTCCTGATGCTATGCTTGCTGCGGAAAAGGCGGGAATGAAGGTCATTTACGGTATGGAGGCATATTTTGTAAATGACACTGCAAGTGCTGTTTACGGTGACTATAACGGTAGCTTTGACGATGAATTTGTTGTTTTCGATATTGAGACAACAGGACTTTCCGCTAAGACATGCAAGATAACAGAAATTGGCGCGGTAAAGGTTAAGGGCGGCAAGGTGCTTGAGCGCTTTGGCGTATTTGTCAATCCCGAAACATCTATCCCAAAGGAAATAGTCGAGCTCACGGGAATTACTGATGAGATGGTTGCAAATGCAGATACGATAGATAAGGTATTACCTGAATTTCTTTCTTTCATAGGTAACCGTCTGCTTATCGCCCACAATGCCGACTTTGATACAGGCTTTATTCGTGCAGCGGCAAAGGAAAACGGACTTGAATTTACTAATGCCTATCTTGATACGGTAGCGCTTTCAAGATACCTTAATCCCGAGCAGAAGTCTCACAAGCTTGATAGCCTTGCAAAGCTTTATGGTCTTGGTGACTTTAATCATCACCGCGCTTGTGACGATGCAGAGATGCTTTCGCTCATCTTTTTTAAGATGGCAGAAGAGCTTGAAAAGCTTGACATAAAGAGCTTTTCGATGCTTTCGGCAGATATGTTAACCAAATCTGATCCTTTGAAGTTGAGACCTTATCATCAGATAATTCTGGTTAGGAATCAGACAGGACTTAAGAATCTCTATAAGCTTATTTCAAAGAGCTATCTTGATTATTACAGAAGGAATCCAAGAATCCCCAAGACCGAGCTTGAAAAGCACCGCGAGGGGCTTATTATTGGCTCCGCTTGTGAAGCAGGAGAGCTCTTCCGCGCTGTTCTTGAGGACAAGCCCGAGAAGGAGATTGAGGATATTGTAAGCTTTTACGATTACCTTGAAATCCAGCCTATCTGTAATAACCGTTTTCTTGTTGCAGAAGGCAAAGTCGCAGATGATGAGGGACTTCGAGAGCTTAACAGAAGAATAGTTGCTCTCGGTGAGAAATATAACAAGCCGGTTGTGGCTACATGCGATGCACATTTTCTTAATGACGAGGATGAGATCCACCGTAAGATATTGCTGGCGGGAATGAAATTCTCTGACGCAGATAGGGACATACATCTTTATTTCCGTACCACCGAGGAAATGCTTGAGGAATTTTCTTATCTCGGCGAGGAAAAGGCATATGAGGTCGTTGTAACAAACACAAATAAAATAAATGATATGATCGAGTCGGTGCGCCCAATACCGAAGGGATCGTTTACCCCTAAAATGGAGGGCGCGGAGGAGGAGCTTCAGGAAATATGCTGGAAGCGCGCACGCTCAATGTATGGCGAGAAGCTTCCCGAGATAGTTGAAAAGAGACTTGATAGGGAGCTCACCTCTATAATATCCAACGGCTTTGCCGTGCTTTATATGATAGCGCAGAAGCTTGTGTGGTACAGTGAGCAGCAGGGATACCTTGTTGGCTCGCGTGGCTCGGTAGGCTCGTCGTTTGTCGCAACGATGGCGGGTATTTCAGAGGTAAACCCTTTGCCGCCTCACTATTACTGCCCTAAGTGTCAATATTCTGATTTTGAGACAGGAAAGGCATACGGCTCGGGCTTCGATATGCCCGATAAGATGTGCCCCATGTGCGGAACAAAGCTTTATGCTGACGGACATGATATACCCTTTGAGACCTTCCTTGGCTTTAAGGGAGACAAATCTCCCGATATTGACCTCAATTTCTCGGGTGATGTTCAAGGACGCGTGCATAAGTATACTGAGGAGCTTTTCGGTGCTGAAAATGTATTCAGAGCAGGAACACTGGGTACACTTGCAGATAAAACAGCATACGGCTTTATCGCAAAGTATTTTGAAAGTAAAGGTGTCAGCGTGGGCCGTGCTGAAATGGAACGCCTTATTGGTAACTGTATGGGTGTTAAGCGTACAACAGGACAGCACCCCGGCGGTATAATCGTTGTGCCCCGAGAATATGAGGTGTATGACTTCACCCCCGTTCAGCATCCCGCTGATGATCCCAATTCGGACATTGTAACCACACACTTTGCTTTCTCATATCTGCATGATACGATACTGAAGCTTGACGAGCTTGGACACGATATCCCGACCAAATATAAATATCTTGAAAGATTTTCGGACACAAGCGTGCTTGATGTTCCTATGAATGATAAGGCGGTATATGACCTGTTCCTTTCAACAAAGCCGCTTGGAATCAGATCTGACGATATTGATGCAAAGGTCGGCACATACGGACTTCCCGAGTTTGGAACCCGTTTTGTTATGAAGATGGTTGAGGAAGCGAAGCCCAAGAGCTTTGCGGACCTGCTTCAGATATCCGGTCTTTCGCATGGAACCGATGTTTGGACAGGTAACGCGCAGGATCTTATCAACAACGGAACATGCGATATTTCACAGGTTATAGGATGTCGTGATAACATAATGAATGACCTTATCCGTTACGGTGTCGAGAATGCAACTTCATTTAAGATAATGGAGTCGGTCCGTAAGGGTAAGGGACTTACACCCGAGTGGGAGGCTGACATGCGTGCACACAATGTGCCCGAATGGTATATAGACTCCTGTAAAAAGATCAAGTATATGTTCCCCAAGGCGCATGCGTCGGCATATGTTATGTCGGCTATCCGTCTTGGATGGTATAAGGTACATAATCCAATAGCTTTTTATTGTGCTATGTTTACTGTTGCACCCGGCGGATTTGATGCAAAGACGGTTATGGGGGGCAGACATAAGGTTGTTGCAACCATAAAGGATATTGAAAACAGAGGAAAGGAAGCGTCGCAGAAGGAACAGAGCTCTGTCTCGTCACTTCAGCTTATCAATGAGTGTATGGCAAGAGGCATAAGATTTTTGCCTATAGACCTTGAAAAGTCAGATGCATATGTTTTCCTGCCCGAAAATGGAGCCATCAGAATGCCGTTTTCGGCACTTGGCGGCCTTGGTGAGAACGCCGCATTGAATATAGTTAAGGCAAGAGAAGAGGAGCCTTTCTTTTCAGTAGAGGATCTCCGTATTCGCGCAAAGCTTACAAAGAGCGTGATAGAGGTCCTTCGAGAGATAGGCGCACTTAACAGACTTAACGAAACAGACCAGCTTTCATTTTTCTAAAATCTAAAGAGAAGGAGGTGCCGCATGGATAAATTTATTCTTAAAAGCGACTATCAGCCAACGGGAGATCAGCCGGAGGCGATACGCGGACTTGTTGACGGTATAAGAGCAGGGCAGAAGATGCAGACCCTGCTTGGTGTTACAGGCTCGGGAAAGACATTCACAATGGCGAATGTTATTGCCGAGATAAACAGACCAACGCTTGTGCTTGCTCACAATAAGACTCTTGCGGCACAGCTTTGCTCAGAGTTCAGAGAGTTCTTTCCCGATAATGCGGTAGAGTATTTTGTTTCATATTACGATTACTATCAGCCCGAGGCTTACATTCCGGGTAAGGATATGTATATTGAGAAGGACGCAATGATAAACGAGGAGATAGATATGCTCCGCCACAGTGCTACCTCATCGCTTTTTGAGCGAAGAGATGTTATTGTTGTTGCAAGTGTGTCTTGCATATATTCACTCGGTGACCCCGAGGAATATAAGAACCTCGTTATTGCACTTCGCCCAGGGCTTGAAATATCGCGTGATGAGCTTATACGCCGCCTTGTGCGAATAAGCTATGACAGAAATGATCTCTCACTTGAACGAAATAAATTCCGTGTTCGCGGAGATACAGTTGAGATAATCCCCTCAGATATGGCAGACAAGGCTATCCGAGTTGAATTTTTTGGCGACGAGATAGACAGAGTTTCCGAAATAAATATCGTAACGGGAGAGATGGTAAAGGTGCTTTCATATTGCCCTATACATCCTGCAACACATTATGCAGTATCCGATGATAAAAGAGAAAGAGCTCTTCAGGAGATAATGCGTGAGATGGTAGAGCGCCGCGAGGAATTCAGGAATGAGGGCAAGCTCATTGAAGCGCAAAGGATCGAGGAGCGTGTCAAATATGATCTTGAGATGCTTCGCGAGGTTGGCTTCTGCTCGGGCGTTGAAAACTATTCAAGAGTTCTTTCGGGCAGAGAACCGGGCTCAACTCCTTATACTCTGCTTGACTATATGCCCGATGATTTCGTGCTTTTTGTTGACGAATCACATGTAACATTGCCGCAGGTGCGCGGAATGAGCGGCGGAGATACCGCAAGAAAGAAAAATCTTATTGATTTTGGATTTCGTTTGCCATCGGCATATGATAACAGACCTCTGTATTTTGAAGAGTTTGAGAGCAAGCTTTGTCAGACTGTATTTGTATCCGCAACTCCGGGTGACTACGAGGCAGAGCATTCGGAGCAGACTGTTGAGCAGATAATTCGTCCTACAGGACTACTTGACCCCGAGGTTGAGGTAAGACCCGTTGAGGGGCAGGTTGATGACCTTATGGGCGAAATACGCGCAAGAGTTGCCAAGAGTGAAAGGGTGCTCGTTACAACACTTACACGAAAGATGGCAGAGGACCTTACCGAGTATCTTGACAATAACGGCATAAAGGTAAGATATATCCATTTTAATGTAGATACAATGGAAAGAATGGAGATAATACGCGACCTTCGTCTCGGTGTATTTGATGTGCTTGTGGGTATTAATCTTCTTCGTGAGGGCCTTGATATTCCCGAGGTGTCACTGGTAGCTATACTTGATGCGGATAAGGAAGGATTTTTGCGTGCAGAGCGAAGCCTTATTCAGACGATAGGAAGAGCGGCAAGAAATGCCGAGGGCAGAGTAATTATGTATGCCGATACAGTAACAGGCTCTATGGAAAGAGCGATAAGGGAAACCAACCGCCGTCGCGAGATACAGAAGAAGTATAACGACGAGCACGGCATAGTGCCCAAAACCATTGTTAAGGGGATAAGAGATATTATTGAGATAGGCAGAGCTGATGAGGAGCTTGATGCGCAGAAGAGCAAGAAAAAGAGTTCAACAAAGAAAATGTCAAGCGCCGAGAGGCAAAAGCTTATTGAGATGCTTACAAAGGAAATGCGTGAGGCTTCAAGAAAGCTTGAATTTGAGCAGGCGGCTTTTTTGCGTGACCGCATAGCTGCACTTCGCGCAGAGGGTGAAAAAAGAGTTAAGAAGTGAGAGGATACTATGTCCGAAAAAATTGTAATAAAGGGTGCAAGAGAAAATAACCTAAAAAATATAAATGTTGAAATACCGAGAGACAAGCTCGTTATCTTTACAGGACTTTCAGGCTCGGGAAAATCATCGCTTGCCTTTGATACGATATATGCCGAGGCACACAGACGATTTGTTGAGTCGCTTTCGTCGTATGCCCGCCAGTTTCTTGGTCAGATGGACAAGCCTGACCTTGACCTTATTGAAGGCCTTTCTCCTGCAATTTCAATAGATCAGAAAACGACCTCAAAGAACCCCCGTTCTACAGTTGGAACGGTAACAGAGATATACGATTATCTTCGCTTGCTTTATGCAAGAATAGGTATACCTCACTGTCCTGTTTGCGGCAAGGAGATAAAAAGTCAGACTACTGATGTAATAATCGACAAGATTCTTGAGATGCCTGAGGGCGAGCGCTTTATGGTGTTGGCGCCCATTGTAAGAGCGCAGAAGGGAATGCATGAAAAGGTCTTTACAGATGCCAAAAAGAGTGGATATGTAAGAGTTCGTGTTGACGGTAGCCTTTATGACCTCTCGGAGGAAATAAAGCTTGATAAGAATAAAAAGCATAATATTGAGGTGGTAGTTGACCGTCTTGTTATGCGTGCCGATATCCGTCCCCGTCTTGCAGATTCCGTTGAAAACGCACTCTCACTTGCTGACGGACACCTTGTTATCGTAACTGTGCCGCGAGAGGGAGAGCCCAGTGAGCTTGAATTTTCACAGAACTATGCTTGTGAGGAGCATGGAATTTCCTTCGGTGAGCTTGAGCCGAGAATGTTCTCTTTCAACAATCCTGCGGGTGCTTGCGAGCATTGTGCGGGACTTGGACAGATGCGTAGAGTCGCTGTTGAGAGACTTATCCCCGACAAAACACTCTCGCTTAGAAAGGGTGCTATTGCAGTCAACGGATTTAAGACGCTTGAGGAAGAGAGCTGGAACGGTCCTCTGTTTATAGCAGTAGCCGAAAAACACGGATTTACAATTGATACTCCGATCGAGGAGCTTACCGATGAACAGATTCACCTTCTTTACTATGGAACAGGAAGCGAAACCTATGATATTGTAAGATATTTCGGCCGTGAATCGCACAATCAGAAGGCAAAATTTGATGGACTTGTTCCTATGCTTGAAACAAGAATGATGCAGGGAAATGCCGAAGAATATTATGAGCAGTTTGTTGAGGAGGCTCCATGTCCGAAATGTAACGGAAAGAGGCTGTCTCCGACAATTTTATCTGTTACAGTGGGTGGATTGAATATAAGCGACTTTTGTGCGCTTTCGGTAGAAAGGGAGCTTGAATTTGTCAATAAGATTGTGCTTTCGGACACCGAAAAAGCAATTTCCTCGGAAATACTCAAGGAGGTAAAGAGCAGACTCGGATTCCTTGTAAGTGTTGGTCTTGATTACCTCACACTTGCCCGCTCAGCGGGAACGCTTTCTGGCGGTGAGGCGCAGAGAATAAGACTTGCTACACAGATAGGTTCCTCTCTTATGGGCGTACTATATATACTTGATGAGCCGAGTATAGGACTGCATCAAAGAGATAATTCAAAGCTTATAACAACCTTGAAGCGTTTGCGCGATCTTGGAAATACCGTTATTGTTGTTGAACATGATGAGGAGACGATGATTGAGTCGGACTATATCATAGATATAGGCCCTGGAGCCGGTGTTCACGGCGGAGAGATCGTTGCATCGGGAACACCCGAGGATGTAATGAAAAATGAGGCTTCCATTACGGGGGCATATCTTTCGGGAAGAAAGAAGATAAGAGTTCCCGCTACACGACGTACAGGTAACGGTCATTTTCTCTCTGTGCACGGTGCGCGCGAGCATAATCTTAAGAATATAAATGTTGATATTCCGCTTGGCTGTTTTGTTTGCGTCACGGGCGTTTCAGGCTCTGGAAAGTCGTCTCTTGTAAACGGAATAATCAACCCTGTTCTTTCGCGTGAGCTTAATGGCGCTGCAAGATATGCAAGCAATTATGATAAACTTGAGGGGTATGAAAACCTTGACAAGATTATTGATATCGATCAAAGCCCGATAGGAAGAACGCCTCGCTCAAATCCCGCAACATATACGGGAGTGTTTACAGATATACGAGAACTTTTCGCATCTACCGCCGATGCAAATGCAAAGGGATATAAGTCAGGCAGATTTTCCTTCAATATAAAGGGCGGTCGCTGTGAGGCATGCGAGGGAGATGGTGTTAAGAAAATAGAGATGCACTTCTTACCCGATGTATATGTTACCTGTGATGTGTGTAAGGGAAAGAGATATAATAAGGATACCCTTGAGGTAAAGTATAAAGGCAAGAATATTTCTGATGTGCTTGAAATGACAGTTGAGGAGGCGCTTGGCTTCTTTGACGGACTGCCGAAGATACGGCAGAAGCTTCAGACACTATACGATGTTGGTCTTGGTTATATAAAGATAGGTCAGTCCTCAACAGCGCTTTCTGGCGGTGAGGCGCAGAGAGTCAAGCTTGCAACCGAGCTTGCACGCAGAAGCACGGGTAAGACACTGTATATTCTTGATGAGCCGACAACGGGACTCCACACCGCAGATGTTGCAAAACTTATTGAGATACTTCAGCGACTTGTAGAGGGAGGAAACTCGGTGCTTGTTATTGAGCACAATCTTGATGTGATAAAAACAGCCGATTATATTATTGACCTCGGACCCGAGGGTGGAGACAATGGCGGAACAGTAATTGCAAAGGGAACACCCGAGGAGGTATCAGAAATTGAGGCATCGCACACGGGACAGTACCTGAAAAAAGCACTTGCTTGATAAAATTGGTGCATAATTGCATATTTATGCAATTATGCACCTTTATTTTCATAAAAATTCAAAATAATTCAAAAAAATACGAATTTTTATGCAAAAATTTTTAAAAAACCCTTGACAAACGTGAATAAAGGTTGTATAATCACATCCATAGAAAATAATTTCCAGACAAGGAGAAAGAAAAAATGAAAAAAATATTGTCTTTAGTTTTAGTTGCTATTATGGTTGCCTCAGTATTTTGCTTTGCAAGTTGCGGTGATAAGGATGACAACACACTCGTAGTTTACACAGAAGCAGGCTTTGCTCCCTATGAGTTTATTTATAATAATGAAGTCGTTGGCGTAGATATCGCCATTATGAAGGCAGTTGCCGAGGAGCTTGGCAAAGAGCTTGTAGTAACTGATGTTGCATTTGATACTATCTGTACTTCCGTTCAGAATGGTAAGGCTGATGCCGGTGCTGCAGGTATTACAATCAGAGCAGACCGTGCAGAGCAGGTTGATTTCTCAATTCCTTACTCCTCCACAGAGCAGTATGTGATCGTTCCCGCTTCTGACGATACGATCAAGGCTCTTGAGGATCTTAAGGGCAAGAAGATTGGTGTCCAGAACGGTACAACCTCCGATATGCTTATCGCTGACCTTATCGCTGACGGAACACTTGGAGATGCAGAAATCATTCCTTATTCTTCACCTGCAGTTGCTGCAGCTTCTATGAGTAAGCAGGCAGCTGTTGTTACAGATAAGCTTACCGCACAGCTCATCGTTGCAAACGACGCCAGCCTCAAGGCATTTTCACTTGTTAAGGCTGACGGAACTCCCGCTGCCGAGGTTGAGGAGTATGGTATCTGTGTACAGAAGGGCAACAAGGAGCTCCTTGATGCCATCAATAAGGTGCTTGAGAAGCTTATAGCTGACGGAACCATTGATAAGTGGGTAGAGGAGTATTCTGCAAAGGCTAAGGAAGTTGGCGCATAAGTCACTTAATAAATTTATAAATAACAGCGGGAGACCGTAAGATCTCCCGCTGATGCTTGTTTGAGAGGAAAAAATATGTTTGACAAAATAATAGATGGCTTTGTCAAAACCTTTATCGCAGAAGACAGATATAAAATGTTCCTGAGTGGTTTTTGGAATACTATACAGATAGCATTTGTTGCTACCGTTATTGGTGTAGTTATCGGTGCTATTGTAGCGGTTATCCGTGTTTTTCATAAGCAAACAGGAAAGCTTCGTATCTTGGATAAGATCTGCGAGATCTATACGACAGTCATCAGAGGAACCCCCGTTGTTGTACAGCTTTTGATTACATACAACATTATCTTTGCTTGGTCAACGCAAGCTGTGCTTGTCGGTATGATTGGCTTTGGTCTTAACTCAGGCGCTTATGTTGCCGAGATAATGCGTGGCGGAATAAACGCCGTTGATATCGGACAGACCGAGGCGGGACGCTCGCTTGGCCTTTCGTCCTTCACAACCATGAAAAGTATAGTTTTGCCACAGGCAATCAAAAATGTTTTGCCCGCTATCGGTAACGAATTTATCTCTCTTTTGAAAGAGACTTCGGTTATCGGATTCCTTGGGGTTATAGATCTTACAAAGGCGGCAGAACGCGTTATTTCCCGTACAATGAATGTTTATTTTCCGTATATCTCCATTGCACTTGTATATCTTGCGGTAGTGTATGGATTAAGCTACCTGTTCAAGCTTCTTGAAAGGAGGTTGGCTAAGAGTGATAGATAACAATGTTATTATTGATGTTAAAGGTCTGTATAAAACCTTTGACGGTGAAAAAATGATCCTTCAGGGCATTAGCTGTCAGATAAAGCAGGGCGAAAAGATAGTTATTATCGGTCCTTCGGGCGGAGGAAAATCTACCCTCCTCAGATGCCTTAACCTTCTTGAAAAGCCTACCTACGGAGAAATTTGGGTAAAGGATAAGCTTATTACACCCGTAGATCCTTATCTGCATTTTGATGTTATCGAGGCGTCTTTGACATACGGCAAGATGTTTAGACAGAAACGCGCTGAAAACCCCGAGCTTTCGGACGAAGAGGCTCGTAAGATGATCATCACAGAAATAAAGGAGAAGGATCTTCTTAATGAAAAGCGTGAGGGTCGTGCTTACAAGGCACTTATGAAGGAAATATATCAGAACAACTATATTCAGATAGACCTTGCGCGTCAGAAAATGGGTATGGTGTTCCAGCATTTCAACCTTTTCCCACATATGACGGTCAAGGAGAATATTACCTTTGCGCCTGTGAAGCTTAAGCTAAAGACACCCGAAGAGGCATCAAAGAGAGCTGATGAGCTGCTCGCGCGCGTAGGACTTCTCGAGAAGGCAGATGCTTACCCCAACCAGCTTTCAGGCGGTCAGAAGCAGAGAATTGCTATTGTCCGCGCACTTGCTATGGATCCTGAGGTTATGCTTTTTGACGAGCCGACATCGGCGCTTGACCCCGAAATGGTAGGTGAAGTTCTTGACCTTATCAAGCAGCTTGCGGCAGAGGGAATGACTATGGTAGTCGTTACACATGAGATGGGCTTTGCACGCGAGGTTGCGGAGCGAGTGCTTTTCATCAGCGACGGCATAATTGCAGAGGATGCACCCCCTGAGGAGTTCTTTGAGAATCCCCAAAATCCAAGACTTGTGCAGTTTTTGCAGAAGGTATTATAAAAGAAAAAGCTTGCCGTATGGCAAGCTTTTTTTACCGCATAAATTCATAAAAATACCGCATAGCTAAAATTAGTTGACATCTAAAAAAGTTGATATATAATAATACTGTAAGCTTATATAATGCGTAAATCGCAAGGAGGTACTCATGAAGTACAAATTATTTATTGAGCCCGAAAGGGAAGAAGAAGTAATCATTTACGCTCATCAAAAAAACGAGCTGATTGAGAAGATAGAGGCACTTGTCACATGTGAAAAAGAGGAGCTGTTGGGATACACCGATCGCGGAGTAGTAAGACTTAAGCCTGCTTACATCTACTGTTTTGCAGTTGAGAATGGAAAGGTATATGCCGTTACAGACAGTGAAAGGATACTTGTAAAGCTTCGTCTTTATCAGCTTGAGGAGAGATTTGTCGGGGACTTCTTGAAGATAAATCAGTCATGCCTTGTGAATGTAAAAAGGATAAAACGCTTTGATTCTTCTATAGGTGGCTCACTTACAGTAGTGCTGAATAACGGATATCGCGATTACATATCCCGCCGTCAGCTAAAAACAGTTAAAGAAAGGATTGGATTTTAATTTATGAATACTTACTTAAAGCAATATTTACACCGCGGACTAGTGTTTGGCGGATTTGGTCCGATGGTTGCCGGAATAGTTTTATTTATTCTCTCGCTTACTCTTGATGATTTTTCTCTTACTGGAGGACAAATTTTTCTTGCGATTGTTTCCACATATATGCTTGCTTTCGTACAGGCAGGTGCTAGTGTATTCAATCAGATTGAGCATTGGTCACTTGGTAAATCTCTTTTCTTCCATTTTTTGTCTATCTATCTTGCGTATTCTATCTGTTACATAGCAAACTCGTGGATACCCTTTGAGCCAATGGTTTTAGTCATTTTCACCGCAATATTTGTGGTTGCCTACTTTGTTATATGGCTTACAGTTTACTTTATTGTCCGCGCCATAAAAAAGAAGCTCAACAGCAGATTAAAATAAAAAGCAAAGCCGCGAAAGCGGCTTTGCTTTTTACTTATTTATCGGATTTCTTTGAGGTAAACTTGTTTAGAAGCACCATAGAGAGAATTATTACGAGAGTTACCGCAAAAATTCCAACCATTCCGATTGCCATATAACGAAGCGAGTCGAGAAACGCGCCTATATTTATCTCTAAATTAAACATACGATCACCTTATCCTATCATATTGAGTATAAGACCGCCCGCAATGACCGATGCGATCTGTCCCGAAACATTAACACCGATAGAGTGCATAAGAAGGAAGTTTTGATTATCCTCTTTAAGTCCCATCTTGTGAACAACACGCGCAGACATCGGGAATGCCGAAATACCTGCTGCCCCTATCATAGGATTAAGCTTCTTGTCCTTGGGGAGGAATATATTGATAACCTTTGCAACGAGAACACCGCCTGCTGTATCAAAGATGAATGCAACAAGACCGAGCGCGATGATAACGAGAGTCTCAACCTTAAGGAACTGATCGGCCTGCATTTTTGTAGCAATCGTAAGACCAAGGAAGAGAGTGATGAGGTTTGCAAGAACTTTCTGTGCTGTTTCAGAGAGAGAGTCAAGCACTCCGCACTCACGGATGAGGTTTCCAAACATAAGGAAGCCGATAAGCGCTACACTTCTGGGAGAAACTATACCTGTAATAACTGTGATAACTATGGGGAAGAGGATCTTTGTAAGCTTTGATACATTTGCAGGCTTATAGGGCATGCGTATCATACGCTCCTTTTTTGTTGTAAGAAGCTTGATAACAGGAGGTTGAACGACGGGCACAAGTGCCATGTAGGAGTATGCCGCAACCATTATTGCTCCCGTATAGTTTGAGCCGAGGTAGTTAGCTACAAATATTGATGTAGGTCCGTCAGCAGCACCGATTATAGCTATAGATGCCGCATCCTTAAGCTCAAATCCAACAAGTGATGCAATGCTTAAAGTAAAGAATATTCCAAACTGTGCCGCAGCACCGAATATCATAAGCTTAGGGTTTGAAAGAAGGGGACCGAAATCAATCATAGCACCGATTCCAATGAAAAGAAGCAAGGGGAAGAGCTCATTTGCGATACCCGCATTAAAGAGCACATCGATTGCACCTATCTCCGCAACTCCGTCGTATATCTGTGTTACAGCACCGGAAAGAGGGAGGTTGACAAGAATAGCACCAAATCCCATTGGCAAAAGGAGTGTAGGCTCCATATCCTTCTTAATTGCTAAATAAATCAGCACGGCACCGATAGCCCACATAACTACCTGTTGCCAGGAGATATTCAGCACATTTGAAAACAATTCTAATAATTCGTTCATTTTTTTCTCCTGATAAAATTTACTTTTCTATAGGAAGATATTTCCTAAATCACCGTATATTATAACATATTTTATTTGGTTTTTCAATGGAAAAACTTAATAAATATTTGTTTTATGTTTTTTATTATTTTATAAATAATTTTATGTTCTTGCTTTACAAACGGAAAAAATAATGATATAATATTTTCACAAATATGGTAGAAAGGGAAAAGCAATGAAAAAGTTAATTTCAATTTTTCTTCTGTGTGCAATGCTCGTGTCTATGCTTACGGCATGTAATGATATCTCGGGAGATGATATCCCCGATATAAGGGATAGCGAAAGCACCTTTGATACATCGGGGGAAAACGAGGAAATTTCTGAAAGCGAAAGTGACAAGACATCCGATAGTGAAAGTGAGCCGGAAAGCGATATAGAATCTGAAAAAGATTCTGAAACTGTAACCGACCCAATACCCGAAAAAGAACCGGAGCCTCTTACATCTTCTGTTATTATTGACGGCAAGATAAACGAGGAAGAATATTGGTGGAGATCGGGAATATATGACAGAAATACCACCGAGGAGGGTGAGTTTTATGTTATCAAACAACACACCGATAAGGCTCACATCACCCTTCAGACCTATTTCTGTTATGACGATGAGTACATATATATTGCTTATGAGGAGAGGGCAAATTATACCTCCGAGGTATATTTTGATTTAAATCCGGGCGATAGTGAAAACAGACAGCTCTCCATATATACACGCTTTGCCAGAACCAAGGGCGAGATGGAAAATGCAAGGTATGCTCCACAGGCGCTTACTGTATATGACTGTGTTGACGATGACACTGACAACAGAAGGGAGCTTGTGACAAGCGACTATATCGTTGATTCGGCGCGTTCATGGTGGGATGATGGACAGAGAAATGTCAACTATATAGAGCTTAAAATAAAGCGCTCCGCACTTGCTGAATACATAGGCGAGGAAAGCTTTGATAAGATAGGTCTCAGAGTAGTTACACTTTCCGTGCCCCCCTATACTAATGGTAAGCCTGTTAGCTGCTACGGTAACAAGTATGCCGACACTTTCCCACTTTGTATGTATAATGACATCGGTTATCATACTATAACACTTGGTGTAAAGGGCGATCCAGCCGAGGCGGTTGACTCAAGATTTCTTGAGGAATACGGTCAAAAGGTATTCTGTATAGGTCAGCAGACTGATGATGCTCCGTATGTAGACGGAATAGTTAATACACATGAGTATTCCGTTAAGATGGAGACCTTGATGTCAGAGTACGGAAGCTTCAATGAACACACCGGTGGAGAATGGGGTGTTGAATGGGCAAACTACTATATTTCTTATGATGACGAATGTATATATATTGCTGCCGAGGTAAAGGACAATGACCATGTGGGTTATGCTAAGTGGCCGGGAGCAAAAACGAGAGCCGATCAATTCTGTCTTTCAATAGGCGGTATGATGGAAACAGGAGACCCTGTATCTGTTTCGTCATCTATAACATTCAGATTCTTTGATGTTGCTATTGAAGGCATATCAAAGGGATATGTTGAGGTTCAAGATGCGGAAAGAGATTACTTCGGTGATTTTGTAACGGGTGATTCTCTCAGATCCACAAAATTTATAAAGAAGTGTATCACCTCCCGTGATGATGAGGCGGGAATTACCACATACGAGGCATCTATTAAATGGGAAGGACTTAAGGCTGTTTGGCCTCATATAGAGGATAAGCAGTTTGAGCTTCTTACATTCGGTGCGCACATTCAGGATACATGCTCGAAGCTTGTTGTGAATGGCTCTATGGGACATAGAACAGGTATAAGATATTGGGGAGTAAATTCAAGTATTGCTGATGATGTATATGCAGCACTCGGTGAAAAATATTATAGTTATACTTGCTATGGCCTGCCGGGTATTGATGCACTTATTCCTCATATGGTATATTTCGGCACAAGAGCCGAATATCTGGCATTCAAAGCAGAAAGACTTGCAAATATTGAGGAGGATGCCGAGACAGATGAGCCTATAGGTGAGGCGCCACAGGATGTTTCACTTTATGTTGGTTACGGTAGAGAAAATATTACTCCCGAAGAAAGAGATTTTCCGTATTATTCAATTGCAGGAACTGCAGATGGACGAAAGATTCATTCTGTAAGAGATAGCCTCTATGCATCGTGTACTGCGTTCAAGGATGCCGAAGGTGATATTGCGCTTATATACACGCTTGACCTTCATGCAATTTCTCCCGATCAGGCAAAGGAAATGCTTGGTGCAATATACGAAGCAACGAAAGTGCCTATGAATAACATTATTCTCAATGTTACCCACGCTCATACAGCACCGTCGCTTTCATTCAGTGGAATAAATAAAGCACATTATAAAGCAAAGCTTTATGACGGAATAGTAGCGGCAGGAGTCAGCGCAATTGCCGATCTTACGCCTTGTATTGAGCTTTATGCGGGTGAGATAGATATGACGGGATTTAATTTCGTTCGCCGTTATATTACAGATAAGGGAAGTCTCTATGGCGTTATGGCAAGCGGAAACGAAAAAATAATCGCTCATGAGCATGAGGCAGATTCTTCAATCCCCGTTGCTAAATTCGTAAGATATGGTAAGAAGGATGTTATTCTTGTAAACTTTGCCGCACATTGTGATACAGTTTCAAGTAAAAATGCTAATACGATCTCAGCGGACTATGTAAGTGCTTTCAGAAGAACAATTGAGAAGGAGCTTGATGCTTATTTCTCAATGCAGCTTGGCGCAACGGGAGATACGAATCCCTCCTCAAGAATGCCCGATGCGGAGAAGTTTGTGGGGACTACAAAGTATGGTACAGCGTTAGCTTATAAGGTTATTGAGGGGCTTGACTCCTTACCTCAGCTTGAGATAAAGGGCGATATTGAAAGTGCTTCAAGAGGAGTAACGGTAACTGTAGATCACAGCACCGACCACCTCTATGATAAGGCTATGGTAGTCTGGGATCTCTATTATTCAGGTGACGATAAGAGCGCTGCAAATGCGAAGATGAAGGAATACGGATTTGTCTCAATCTATGAGGTAATGTACATAAGAGGCAGAGCCCGTCTTGGTGCTACAGAAGTTCGTAATACATCTGCAGTATCTATAGGAAATATAGTTTTCGCCGCAGCAGACTATGAGATGTTCTCGCATAACGGAAGAAATATAAAGGATGCCGGCAATGGACTGTTTGACCTCACCTTTATGTGTGCATACTCCAACGGTATGATAGGATATATTCCTGCTGATTATGCCTTTGATAACGGCGGATACGAGGTGTATTCCTGTGTATACAAGAGGGGAACAGGTGAGCTCATTCAAGACCAGATAATTGAAACAATCAAGCAGCTTGCTGCAAACTAAAAAACAAAGCGCAGGGCGAAAGCCCTGCGCTTATTTTATATTTGTTAAAATTATTTAGAAGCCTCTTTGATAGCAACCGCAACAGCAACTGTCATACCAACCATGGTGTGTTATCCGAGCTGATAAGACCTGTCAGCTCAATGACATAATTTTTAGTTTTGCTAACTGCATTATATTGTTATTTTAATTGTCCTTCAATGTGCGAAAGTCCCTCGTCAAAAAAGCTCCAATCTGTGAGCCAGCGCAGATTTTCAAGTCGGAATGCGCAAGGCCACGCTGCCAGCCATTGGGTAGGGCAGAATGCGGGTGTGGAATTGCGACTCCAACGGGTATGAGCGATCGCCTCGTCCTGCGAACCTATGGGGCGGAGTCTTCCGTTGACCACAAGAGTTCCGTCCGATATACCTTGCGTTGCATTACACCAAAAAGCTATCGCTCGCTCCTTCCATTGAATATATCCCGTCAACTCGTAAAGCTTTAGGAAGGACAGCACATCTCGCAAGGCATACTGATCAAGGGCATTATGAGGGGTGGAAACGCTAGTAGCGCCAAAGGTATCGTAATTCAACTCCTTTATGACACATCCTTCGGGATATTCAACAGTAAAGTGCATCATCCAGGTGCAGAGATACCAAGCGATTCTTTCTGCTTTTGTCAAGTAATTTTTATCCTTCGTTATCTCAAAAAGAGCCAACGCGTCGCGGAGCAAGGGAGAAGCCGACTCCTTGTCAATACTGTAGGTATCAAGCGCACCTGCGGTGGTAAATCCCTCACGCTCAAGCTCTTCATAATAGAAATCAAAGGCGCGAATAGCTGAATCAAGATATTTTTTGTCATTTGTTCTCTTATAGGCATTGATGAACGGAAGGATCAAAAAGCAACCGATAGTGCCTTTTTTGGAAATCACATTGCCATCCTTATCCCAAGATTTTGCAATGCAGCCGTTTTTATCCTGACTTGACAGTGCAAAATCACAGGTATCAAGAGCGGCTGTGAGATATTCGGGCTTGTCAATTCCTATTGAGCAAAGCAGGTCATATGCCTCAAAATATCCCTCTGCACCCGTGCCAAGATTACAGGCATCATGGGCAACTGCCGTGACTTTTTGAGGCTTGCCAACTTTACCGAGAATTCCCTCAAGCTGTGCCTCTCCCCACTCCATAGGGTCAATATCCTCTTTTTTCATGGTCTCCAACGGAATATCCGAGGCAGATTTACTACCCGGATAAGCTATGTGCGCAGGAATAAATCCCTTTCCTGTATTGAAGTGTCGGAGCCATGCGTCAAGCACTGCAATGCCGATGTCAAGCTTGTTTTTGTCGCCATTTGCAATATAGTTATAGATGAATGCAGTTGCAAGAGAAGCATTCTGACCTACCCAGCCAATTTCATAGCTATGCTCCAATTGCTTGTAAGAGCCTAAACTCGGGTGCCACTGGGCTCCGTTTGTAAAACCAATAAATCCGTCGTGCTCGGATTGCAAAAGATATTTGCCATACTCTAGAGAGAGCCCGTAAAGCTCCTCGGCACATCGGGGAGCCTTTATGGAATGTCCGTAATACCGCCAAGCGAAATCAAGCAGTCCCTTGTATCTGTGTCGGCTTCCGTCAGAGGGAATGGCAAGGATAATACCCTCAAAATCATTGGTGGGCTCCATAGTTCCACCAAATGCTTCGCCCCAGAAATGACGGTTCAGAGTCTTGGGCTTTTCTTCCTCGGGAAAGATAAGCACATGCTTCTCACCCTCGTCCACACGGTAAAGAGAGCAAGCAGAGTTGCTGTTAGGTTCTGCCATAAGAGCTATGCTGATGTCCTCATTCTCACTGTAAGTACAAGCAGGAATGGTTACTCTATGAGAGGCAAAGCTCCATGGAGTGCCGTCCTCGGCTCTGTCGCCAACATACTCGGGGGTATCTCCCCAACCGTTGCCGTTATAGCTGACTGAGGGAACCATGGTAAATGTAGGATCACCGAGAAGGATCATTTCCATTCGCATATGGTCGGTGGACACATCAGTGTGTCTGTGCCATCTCCACGCACCGTCCTCTATTTTGTCAAAGCTATCGGCAGCGCCCGCCATACTTGGAATAGAAGCATAGGGCTTGCCGTTTATGGCAATGACGTATCCGTCTTGCGTTTTTATGATTTCAGTCATATTTTTCTCCATATTTTCTCTTTTTAGATTTCATTTTTGTAAGGCCTTTGATCTTGCACTTCGTATAAAAAATATCAGTATTGACGTTATTGTGATCAGCTCATTCAGACAAGCTGCATAAGAACCCATTGCAATTGCATAGGTGATCTGCGAGACACATACCATAAGTGAGATAATCTTTATGTGAGATGTAGATGTCTGCCAAAAGGCTACGGTTGAAAGTATGCTCGAAATGAGTGAGCATACGCTCCATGGACTGTTCCACAAAAGAGAGACCGAGATAATATTGATCGACAAAAATAAAAGCAACCATAAATTACTTTTTTTATTCCCATCTTTTCGCACTTTTGAAAAAGTGATTTCTCTTAAGGCACCCACCAAGCTGATCGCCATTCCCGAGAGCGCACCAAGCAAAGCAAAATGAGTTGCCCAGAGCACGTCACAGATCAATTTGAATTTAAGTATTTTTTTACGGTCCTGTTGTTGAAAAACAAAGAATCCGATCACAATGGCCAAAAAGCCGGCCGCCTCTCCAAACAGTTTCATTATAGACATTCTCCATCTGTTTTTTATAAAAACAACTTTTTATTGATTATATAACTTTTTTGTGATATAATCAATAAGTAAAACAAACCAAAAAGTTAAAAAAACAAACTAAGAGGCGTGATATGAAGCTGTTGGAAGTCAATCCCTTTTTGCGTTATGCCGAGTTGCAACCATCGGTGCTGTCGAGCATACCTTTTTGCCGCGCATACGATTACCGCTTGTTTTATGTGCTGGAAGGGCAGGCGGTTCTTATGATTGCTGATTGCTCGATTTCCGTCTGCGCGGGATCACTGATATATGTTCGACCCACAATCCCATATTATTTTGAAGGAAAACTGAAGGTGATCGTTCTGAATTTCGACATGACACTAAATCAATCCAATCAAAAGACGCCAATCAGCCCGCTAGATACCTTGAATTGTTTTGATCCGTCTCGCGTGTTTGAAAACGATCCGCCGGAGGAACTGGCAGACTTTGCGGTACTGAGTCACGCCGTTGAAATGGATAGCAAGATGCAAGAATGTCTGATTCAATTTTGTTATCCTACACCTTATTCGGATGCTATTGCCTCTGCTATCATTAAGGATATACTTTGCTATATTGCCCAAAATGCCACTTCGCATAAATCTGAGCTGTCCGAAATAGTTCAAAAAATAATGCTTTACATTCAACAAAATTACGACAAAGAGATCAGCAATTCTCAAATAGCCAATGAATTTGGATATCATTCATATTATCTCAACAGAATATTCAAAGCAAGCACGGGAACGACTATACACCAAGCAGTTATAAATGAAAAAATACGAATTGCCAAGCGACTCTTTAAGGAAACAGATCTGTCTGTGGGTCTAGTCGCAAACGAGGTGGGATTCCATGACAGAGCGCAATTTTGCACGGTATTCAGAAAGCACACGGGATATACTCCAACGGATTACAAAAATCATATTCTCAGCAAAAAATACTAAGTGAAATATTATAAAAATATTGGACACATCATATAGGATGAAACCTAAAATGATGTGTCCAAATTTTGTTTTATTGAATTTACAAGTTAATCTTGCGAAAAGTCAATTACTTGCTAGCCTCTTCGATAGCAACTGCAACCGCAACTGTCATACCAACCATGGGGTTGTTACCAGCGCCGATAAGTCCCATCATCTCATTGCAGTAGGCAACTTTTAAAGGCTTCAGAGCGGGGAGACTTTCTGAAAAGTCTTATTATTATAAGACTTAAGAAGCTTTTGAACCACAAAATCATATTCGCCGAACACATCGTTTGTGTATTTCCTGAAAACATTATATCGCGTTTTGATGTTTCCGTAAATGATGTGGCTAAAGAGTTTGCGAAAAAGTTGCAATCTCAAATTTTATAAAATAGTTTAGAAGATTATTGACCTTGAGTCATATATACTACTCATAAGCACACCTTTCTATAGCACCATACCACAGAGCATGGCATAAGTCCAAATACCTTCTTGCAAACGAAAACTATATTAAATGCTTGCCCAAAAGATTATTGAGAAGCAAAAAATGTAAATCTTCGTTGCTTTCTTTGTTTTCTGTTAAAGTTAGAATTTCCGCAAAAGGCATTATAGCATTACCTTGAAATGCAAAATCGTAAATATTGGTTATAGCATCCTCTTGATTATTTGATTGACCGTTCAAGATACAAAGTTCTGTGATTGAGTCATTCGAATTAAACGTGGAAATGGAGAACAAGTACTTATAGGTTAGAGCAGCAACTTGTCTCTTTTTTACATTATCAAGGGTACTAAACTTTGCATCCGCAATTATATACTTTGCACCGTTAGCATTTGCAGACTCGAACTTAATTATGAAATCGGGAGTATAGTATTTTCCTGTGATAATATCATCGTCTAAAGATTTTGGAAATGAAATAGAGGTGTTTCTATACAAGCCAATATTAGCTACCGGTCGTTTGTCGTTGTTATAAACAACAGGCTGATAATATAATGTTACTACACTCTCGCCTTTTTTGAAAACAAAATAATTGTTGCAATACGTGTTTTCGTACAATGTTTTTCTAGAGAAGGGGTAGGTTTTCTTTTCGATATTTTGAATGTCGTATTGGCAATCTAGAAGGTAGGTGACAAATTTCGATAGAATGTATACCTCATAGAGTGCGCTTGCTTTTAAGAAGGAAAGCATATAGTGCTGTTCATCAAGAGTGAATGCACCCATCTTATACCAAGAAACAGCACTATCGTATATGTGTCTGTAATGTGGTATAGACATAAAAATATGCGTAGGTTTTGGTGGACCGTTTACAAAAATGTTTTTAACGGGAAGTATTTTTGAATATGTAAAAAACAAATTATTAAAGTCTTTGTGCAACTTTTTTATATCGGCAAGTGTTACACGCAATGTTTCAGTTGTATTTACATACACAAAATAGGAAGAAGTAACATAATTATCCGTTTCTTTGGGAACTGTTGGAAGGTGAGATAAAGCATCGCTAATCTCATATTCAAAAGAAGAAATCTCATTAATTATGTTTTTTAAGAAAGAAACGACATATTGATTCTCATAAATATCGAACGAGGGGACGTTTTTCGTTATGAGCGTTTTGTTGGGTTGATAATACTTAAATCCAGATTTTATTCCTGTATTTCCGGGAACGTGGTGAAGTTCTTCAGGGTGTTGTGACATATATTGAATGGAGCGTTGAGATACATACTGTAATTTTTCAAAGCTATCAATAAATTCTTTAGGCAAGGTTGAAAATTTACTGTTTGTTTGAAAATATTTGTAAGCATCTTTAAAAACAAGGGCTATTTGCTTTAATAATAAAACTTTTGCTTCCAAAGTGCGAAATGCATTTTCTCGCAATCCAGCCGCATCTTTAGGAAAGACCTTGTTGCCGTATAGTAACAAACTATTATGTTTATATACATATTCAGCCATTCTTCTTACGGAATCATTCTGAATGCCTTTACGAACCATAACTTGAATATACTCAGATTCAAGTTCTACATAGTTACCATTGTTTTCAAATGTCAGGGATATTTGTACAAAGCCGTAACACTCTGTAAAAATACGTGAGCCAAATAAGTAGTCATTGAAAGTGATAATTCCGTTTGCGGGTGAATAGGTTGATTCGATCAACACACCATTGATATATACGCACAAATTTGATATATCTTCTGGCGAAGAACAACTTAATTCTCCCGAATATCTTAAATCGCAAAACACATGGGATGAGGTGGATTTTGCAATATCAAGTATGGACCGCTCCAATTTATGTGATTGTAGCTGTAAATCTTGTGATTCTCGTCCCTCAGGAACTAGTTTTAAGATATATTTGTCCATAACAGTTCTCCCACATTAAGCAAAGAACTGATAGTAAGACATCATATCATCGCCCTTTTGAATAATATCAGACAGAATTTCGCGAGAATAGCGAAGATTCTTTTCGATAAAGAAATCAAGAATTTGCCTTAAACTTTCACCGAATTTTTCTCCGCTTCCATTAATATGAGGCAGAATTTTTTGTGCGATTGCGTAATCAAGGGCTACTAAAGAAGGAGGATTTCCGTAGTTTACATCCGTTTCAAAAAGCTTTTGTGCTACTTGACAGTATCTACGAATCGCTCCATCTGATCTAGTACTAACTGTAATTTTTGCTTCCCTTAACTTTGTCAAAAGCGTATCGTATATTTTACCTATATCTTCAGGCATAGGTTCAATGCTTTGCGAAGATGAACCAAACAAACCTATCATAGATTTCCAAGAAATAAGTTCGGTATCATCATAAGTTAACGGTAGAGGTGAAGAAGCTCCTGCCTTTACTTTGGGGAGACGTATTATCCATGCACGGTCTATCAATCTGGGAGACAACGACTCAGTTGTATGGTCATTGTTAATGGTCGCCAAGAATCTCAGATGAGAGGGCACTCTAAAACAATAATCCCCACCGAGATTGATATTACTGTTTTGGTCGAGATCATCGCAGACGTTCATATAATCAGCCCAGTAGTATTCCATGGGGCTAAGATTTGCTTCGTCCATAAGAATAAAGAAGGGGATAGAATCATAGCCTTTTTTTGCTTCGATATCAAGTAAATTTAATCCATCAAAAACCTTTCGATTCGCTTGATCAAAGGTTTTGGTTAAAGGATTATAATAACCGATGAAATCACGTTTTGTTGTCCAACCACGCTCAACAGAAACATTAATAAAACGATTTCTATCAATGCCGTCAGAGGAAGAGAGAATAGTGCTAGGATGATTGAGACCTAAAACACCGGAGATAATTTTGCATATGGATGTTTTTCCAGTTCCGGGTTCTCCTGAAAAGACAGTAATAAAGCCTTGGGAGATGCAGATTAGCAGGTTAACAATTGCATTTTTGTCATAACTAGGGCGATATTTACGAATACCGTTAACCAAATAATCTAAAAGCTCTTGCTTGTCCTTATCAGAAACTGGCAACTGTTGAACGCCCTCTACAACAGATTCATAGTTCTTGCTAGTCTGCAAATTTTCCCATTCTGCCGCTTGTTGCAACATTTTATTGGCAAGCATACCATCAAAAGCAAATTGCATAGCTTTCTCAGTACTATTTGCAAATAGAGAATCAATACGACTTTCAATAGTTTGAATACTAGTTGATAATTGTCTTTCGCGCCATTCTTTATGACTTATTTCCTCGGTCAAATGCTCGGTTTTTGATTGTAAGTCAGCTAAGCCTTTTACATCTTTCAGTGTTTTGAAGGATGCTTCAATTTCTGCTTTGAGAGCTTCAATTTTCTCTGTTAATTGTTGAATTTCTGCTTGGCGTTCTTCAATGAAGCTTGCTGCTACTTCCTCAGCTCTTTTATCGGCGATGTCTTTCTTTAAGGTTTCAATTTCTTGAGAGAGCTGAGTTAACTCGGATTCTTTTTCAGATATTTGTCTAGAAATATATGCTAGTTGAGGAATTTTATCTTTGAAATCTGAACTTTTGGCTATGTGTTCTATTAACTCGGAATATCCTTCTGTGTTTTGATATTTCAACAGAAAAGATCCGATAGTTTCTCCGATAAATCCAAAAGTAGTACTTATATTTTCTTCACTAGTTAAAAGAGCGGTTATTGCATCCAAGCGCTGTTCTTGTATATCGAGTGGAACGGAATTTCCTGTACCAAGCGAAGATCGATATCGGTCAACAAGCACTTCTAAATTAGAAAAATCAATTTTACCTTCTTCATAACCTTCTAGAGCAATCGCACTTTTGAAATCTTTTATAAGTAATTCTGTGGGTAAGACATCCAGGGCAACTTTTGAACAAATATCTGTATCAATAGGGATATATTGAAGCGATGGATCGAATGAATCAAATTCTCGAACGTGAGACATGAATCCATTTTTGTAATTGTATCCCCAAACCAAGTGATTTTGTGAATTAAAATCGGTTCTTACGATACATTGTCTATCATATTCGCGCCAATTAACCTCTAAAGGCCCTATTAGTGTATTCGAATTGCCAGGCACCTGTAACATTACTTCCATGCCAGAACGCACATAGGGATCGGTAAGTATTAAAGCGGGATTGGTTTTATAGTCTCCTTCAACACTTTCGGCTGGCACTAAATAGTAATAATTAAATTCAGGCAGCCTTCTAATTCTTTCTGCTGGAAGATTGAAAATATTAATTTTATAACCAGTTTGATTTATTTCGCCACTTCGGTTTTTATGTATTTCCAATTCATCTAACGAAAATTCAAACAATATAAATTCGCCATCGGAAAACATTGATTCCACATCGAAAGCTTGGTTTGAACTGTAAAAGAAAATAGTGCCATTTTGCGAAAGAGGTAGCAATGCCTGACGTGCATTGTAGTCTAACTCTATAAATTCTCCATTAATATATTCTTGGAGAGGTTTGAAATTTACATAGTAGTTTCTAACTAGTATTTTTCCAAGATATACGCCCATAAGAAGAAAACCTCCTGCTTGAAGTTACATTTAGTATATTATAACATAAAAATGATATTTTATCAATATATCTTGGTAATATTTTGTCGTAAAATGATAGCCAATAGCATATTAATCATTTTCTCCTAATGTTAGAGTGGCTAAGTACGTTTATTCCCGTCTGAAGATTGCTTATATTATGTTTTCCTTAATTTAACTTGGCCTCCCTTTTGTATTTATAATAAGAGTTTCTAGAGCAACCGCAGAGTTTAATGACATCTGAATCTTCAAGGCTGCCACCGAAGTCTTTTGAATGCTTCTGAATAATGGCTTTGCAGTCTATTGACTTCTTGGTGGTTAGAGTAGTGCCTTTAGGCAGACCAATCTTAACACCATTTTTCTTGGCTTCTCTCATACCTTGAGATATTCTGGAATGAAGATCCGTAACCTCTTTCTCAGCTTGGTCGAAGGCGGCTTTGATTTGTTCTTCTGCTAGTGCCATCATGAAGTTGTTGATGAGTTCTATATTGCCTTTGAAGAATGTATCAACTGCTGCATTTCCAGTTTCAATCTTAACACTTAAAAGATTGCTTTTAGTTGAGTCAAAGACTGAAGTATTGATAAGAGGCTCATTTAGGAATATGAGATTGACTCCGCTCTCATAAAGCATTTTGTAATCTTTAAAGCCTTCATCGGCATTACGGCTCATACGGCTGACGCTATCGAAAACGATGGTGTCGGCCGTTTTAATTTGGCTTATCAGCTTATTCCAGTTCGGTCGGTCTTGCTTGGTTCCTGTGTAGAATTCTTTAATGATAGTGGCGGTGGGATAGACGGCTGTAATGTTGGTAATCTGACGAGCAAGTTTTTGGTGTTGTGTTGATACACGACAATAGGCGTAAATCATAATTTATTATTCCTTTCAGCATTAAAACAAACTAAAGTTTGTTCTGATGCTATAATTATGTCGTGAAATTGCTACGTGGGTGCTAACTTTCGGTATAACTTTTGCTAACTTTGATTTGATACTGAATATATAAAAAATATGGCTATAGCATTGGCGGCTATAGCTGGGTATAAAGATAGATCTATCTTAAGCTTTTTATAACATTCAATTAATTTAGCGATTTATTATATAGACAGGCGAAAAAATGTGTGCTATAATTATATAGGTAACAGATGTAAAGCTTGGGAGGCTATTATGATATCTTTAGAAGAAATTGCGAGCAGGCTGGTAGATAGAAAGGACTATGATTTTAGTGCTAATAAGGTAAGCTGGGAGCCGAGACGTGCGGAGGCTTACGTTCTGCCTGAATTCAATATAACCGAGAGCAATGCTAAGGGGGCTGATGCAAAGCTTAGAAGAAAGCTTGGTAAGGTGTTGGCGTTTATTGATAGTGTGAAGCATAAGCGTTTTAAGGACGGCTGTACTATTATGCCTATCAGCGTGACCAATAAAGAGAACTTGGCTATCTGGGGCGATAAGATGGGCGTTTCGAGAGCAATTGCATATATGATAGAAATCGGTCTTATAAGTGTCGAGAGTGATAAATATCAATTCGGGGCTTATTATGAAAAAGATAATAAGAGTAAATCATATTACTACTATAAAGAGAATGAAGATAAGGTTAAGGCATATTGCGAGGCGCGTGGCATTACTATGTACGTGGTTCAGAATAAGGTCTATGATCTGTCTGAGATCAAAAATATTCATAAGTCAATAGATAAGTCTAAAGTGCGTTTTGCGTCAAGGCTGAAGCTTATAAGGCCGAAGGGATTGAGTAAGGCGGAATTTGAGAAACAGTTGACTTTGTGCTTATATGAGAACTATCCGGGGCTGCAGTTTCATATCATAAAGGCAAATGAAATCAATGAACGGTATTATAAAAACTATCCGGAATTCAGGATTCGTTTTCAGCCGAACTTTACTTGGGCGGACGATGATCTATATGTGAGTAGCATTGGTATAAGAGCAACGAATTCTATGATCAACATTAAGAAAGAAGTTCGGAAGGAAATCTTAAAAGCGTATGGTTTGAACTTAGAGCATGATATCAATGCTTCGGTGCCGCGTATGACGGCTTCGTTGAATGCGGGGCATTGGATAGACGAGTCGGAAGACATGTATAAGCGTATATATCGTGTTCTGGAGCCGGCGAGTGATTGCAGTAATGAAATGCGTGAGGCAATTAAAAAGCTTCATATGCGAGCTTATTTTGATTCTGGGGACAAGTCTGTGGGGCATCATACTTGGTTATCGATGAATCAAGATAATATTGATAGAGATGACGTTTGCGATACTATGAAAGCATTTCGTGAGGCAATCGTTGAAGCTGAGGGCGGCAAGCTTTATGGAAGTGATATATTTTACGTTGAGTCATGTGTGTATCTGATGACGTTATATGATCTTGTTGCGTCGGGGCATAGAGTGTGGCAGGTTTATGATTGCTTTTATGCTA